>JBBIVS010000111.1:0-9090 GCA_037439605.1 Draconibacterium sp.
GAAACCGCAGAAGTAATTGTTTCCCGCACTTCTATATTGATTTCCCGCATCTCGTAATTCTCATTACTTCTGCTCCGTATTAGACGTCTCGATATTTGAGAAAAAACAGAAATTTTTGATTTTTTTCTTTACTAAGAGAAAAAAATCAGCAACAGAATCATCTTCAGTGTGAAGTATGTTTTTAAGTTTTGTATGGATCGTGACACTATTTGTCTGGCTGAATCATAGGAAATCGACATTATTTCACAAATCTGATTATAATCAAAATTGCAGTTAAATTTATAATACAGGATTTCACGTTGTTGAGGAGTCAACATATCCATTACACGTTTCAATTCCAGGTTCTTTTCTGATATTTCTTCGGTAGTTATAAGATTTTCTTCTACTGAAAATACAATTTCTGGTTCAATGTTAGAACCTTCAAAATTCTGAAATTTCTCTTTCTTTTTAATCTCATTGAAAAGACTCCTCCGAAATGATTTAAGCAAATACATTCTAATGTTTTCAGCATCTCCAAGTGATTTTCTTTTTTGAATTATATAGAAAAACAAATCCTGTATCACATCAAGAATCAATGCTTCATCAGTAGTAAATTTCTTTCCATAAAAAAATAAGAAATCAATATTCTGATGATAGATAAAGGAAAGAGCATCCTCTTTCCCATCTTTAAACTCTTTCCAAATGATATGATCAGAATAATTATTCACAAATCACTTTTAAACGAAAAATTTATGTTCTTGCTCTTAATTAATCACTTATTGAGCTAAAGCAATATTAATAAAAATTAGCACAAAATGAGAGGCTTTTTTACTTACTGAGATGAAGAAGGGCAATAGACCATTGAAGAACTCTATTTTGTAATATTTTAGTAAAAGCTCGATACAGAATAAATTCGTTAGGTGTACAGATGAATTTCGCCATCCTTTTCCAGTAGCGAGAGCCTGGCATGATCCTTCAATCTCATGATTATGAATGTATTTTTCTTTAGCTTTAATTTTAAGAATATCAATTGGCACTCCCAAATGCTTAAAAATGTAATATTATGTGATTTTTAAAGCTCATTAAACGATTGATAATCTAACAAAATGATTGACAGGATAATTCATTGACAGGGGAGGGTCACCGGTTTGAATTCAGCCTATCATCATTTATGATATCAATTTCAATTTTTTAAATAAATTTGTTCGAGACTAAAAGAAACCAAACTCTTTTAAATTATCATGCAGATTTACAAGTAAATAGTAATGATCTATGAAGTTAGATATTTGTTCTATTCCCGCTACAAAGCCGGAAGATTTATTCTTTCGGCTTTTTTAATGCTAATCAATCTGCAAAAATCGATTATAAAAATTGGCTTGATATTGCATAAACGGTATACATTGTCTGACGTTATCGAATTAATTTCTTATAGTGAATATTGATTGAATCGAACCCGCATTCTATTGACAGAACTGGATTTTGAACCTGCCTGTTGGCAGACAGGTCCAGCGCGTCTACCAATTCCGCCACCCGGGCAAGTACCTTTATTTGAAATTGGTTCGCAAAACTAACTATTTAGAAGGTATTCGCAAAATTCCTTATAGAACTATATTTCAACCCGCCAATAAACTTTAAAATACCCGAAATTCAATATTTATTCTCCTGAAAACTTTATTCTGAACCCATTTCAAAAAGAAAATCGCTTTTTTCATACCTTAGCTTTTGCTGAAAGAACTACTAAAAATGAATCAACAGGAAGAAAACAAATTGTTTAAAAGAATAAACAAAAGCGATGAAAAAGCTTTCGAAATACTTTTCCACAAATATTACGGAATACTTTGTTCGTTTGCCTTTAAATTGATTCATGACGATGTGGCAGCAGAGGAAATTGTGCAGGACTTTTTTGTAAAACTGTGGGAAAAACGGGAACAGATTTCAATTGAAACTTCGGTTAAAAACTACTTTTTCCGCTCGGTTAAAAACCTTTGTATTAATTTCATTCAGCACAATAAAACCAAAATAGCTTATACTCAAAAATTACTGTCAGAGTTGGAAAATAATTTTTCAGACGAAAATAATTATCCTGAACCCGGTCTTTATGAAAAAATTGAAGAAAGCATCAATTACTTGCCAGAAAAACGGCGTGAAATTTTCAGGTTGAGTCGGCAGGAAGGATTAAAATACCACGAAATTGCCCAAAAATTAAATATTTCCATTAAAACCGTTGAAACACAAATGAGCCTGGCAATTAAAACGTTACGCGATAAATTAAAAAACTACACCACCTTTTTTTCATTTTTTTAGGGCTGAAACAAAACTTGAATTAGGGGTAAAACAAAACCGCTTTGTCATAACAGTATCATGGAAGAAAAGAAGAACATCGAAAATTTTAACAGGGAGTTATTGGCCAAATACCTCTGCAATGAGGTAAACACCCTTGAAAAATCGGAAGTGGAAACCTGGTTAAGCCAATCGGCTGAAAACCGGGACGAACTGGAGCAAAGCCGGAAAATGCTCGATACTGTGGATGCTTATTACAAAGCAGAAAGTTTTAATTCGGAAGTTGCCTGGAAAAATATCAGGACTAAAATAAACCCACCGCAAATGAAGGTTATTCAGCGCAAAAACATTGGAAAGGAGGTTGTTACACGTTTTTATAAATATGCTGCAATAATCGTGTTTGCTGTTTTACTGGGTTCTGCCGGATATTATTTTGGTTTCAGAAATAAAGTGACCGAAATTTACAGCGAAATTATTTCGGCCCAAAACCAGGTAATAAACGAATACATTCTTCCTGATGGGTCGGTGGTTGCGTTGAACAGTAACTCGAAACTGGTTTTTCCGAAACATTTTAAAGGCGATACAAGGGAGGTTACAATTTACGGCGAAGCGTTTTTTGATGTGAAGCCAAATCCCGAAAAACCTTTTATTATTAATGCCGGAAACGCGCAGGTTAAAGTAGTTGGTACCTCGTTTAATGTTTGTGCATATCCCGAAACCGAAATGGTTGAAGTAGTGGTTAAAACCGGTAAAGTGCAGGTAATCAGTAAAAATCCGGAAATGCTTACAGCTGTGAAAGAGGTATATTTGATTCCTGGCGAAAAAGGCACACTTTTCAATAAAAGCAGTGTTTTGGAAAAATCGGAAAACAGAAACGCGAATTACCTGGCCTGGAAAACACGCGATTTTATTTTTGCCGAAACTCCCCTGAACGAAGTATTCGGATGTTTGGAAAAAACCTATCATGTTGATATTGAAGTGTCGGACCCAAGATTAAATGAATTAAAACTCAACGCTCAATTCGACAAAAAACCAATTGATTTTATTTTGAATGTTGTTGGTCTCACATTTAATCTGGAGTTAAAAGTTGAGAACGAACAATATATTTTTTCGAAACGTTTAACAAATGAAAACAAGTAAATAAGATGAAAACAAGATTTAATGATATTACAGTTGTAATGCTTTTTACAGCATTGATGCTGGTTTTTATTCCAAAAATGCAGTTTGCACAGGATACAAAATCGGCTGCTCTCGACCAGAACATCAGTATTTCGGTTGAAGACGAATCGTTGTCGAGCGTAATCGAAAAGATCTGTAAATACCTGAATATTGATTACAAATACAACTCCGATGTTTTGGCAAGTAAAAAAGTAAGTATTAATGTTTCAAACAAACCTGTAAAATTTGTACTCGATAAATTAATGAATGACTATTACCTTCTTTTCGAAATAGAAGATAATATTCTTGTGGTTCGTGAATATGTGCCTCTCGATAAAAGTGTTGAATTTAGTGACAGCCCCGGGCAATATTTTGCCAACAATCGCGGGTTTTTATTCGATAATCCCAAAAATAAATCGATTATTATTCCGTTCAAATCTTCGAGCAACCTTATTATTATCCCGGTAACCATAAACGAATCAGATACTTTGAATTTTATTTTAGATACCGGTGTCAGATACCCGATTATTACAGAATTGCCATTTATAAACAAATTGAATCTGAACTATTTGATGCCTGTTGAAATTAAAGGTTTAGGCGAAGGTGTTGAACTCACTGCTTACCGGTCGGCCAACAACACAATCAGTATAAAGGGCCTAACTGCGCAAAATCAGGAAGTTCAGATGATTATTGATGAAAATTTCCAGATTTCGCATATACTCGGATTGCCTGTGCATGGTTTAATTGGTTTTAACCTGTTTAAAGATTACATTGTTGAAATTGATTATATCAACGAAAAATTAACACTGAACAAACCTGAGTATTATAAATATCGCGACCGCAAAAAAGACATTATTATGCCCTTACAATTTGATGGTAACAAACCTTATGTAAACACCACTATTTTAACCGAAGATTCGAGCAAAGTGCCGGTAAAACTGTTGCTTGATACAGGTGCAAGCGATGCATTATGGTTGTCGGAAAAATCGGACGAGCGGATTAGTTATCCCAAAAATTCAATCGAAACATTTATCGGGCGCGGTTTAAGCGGCGATTTATACGGAATAAAAGGCCGAATTGAAGGAATCTGGGTTGGCCCGCTTATTTTACCACAACCAATTGTAGCGTTTCCAAACTCCGAATTGGTTGAGCAGTTAATTTCTTCGAACGACCGAAACGGAACACTTGGAGCCGAGATTTTAAGGAGGTTTTATGTTACTATCGACTACCGAAACAGCCGTTTAACGTTGCGCCCAAATCATAAATTAAACGAAGATTTCAATTACAACATGAGCGGAATGGAAATAATTAACCCGATGCCGGGTCTGCCCATTTTTACCATTACCAATATCCGCGAAAACTCACCGGCTGCATTGGCTGGATTAAAGGAAAACGACCAGATTTTATCGTTAAACAACAACCGGAAGGATGGACTTGAATTAAACGATATCAATCTGCTGCTTCAAAGTAAAGAAAACAAAAAAATTAAAGTGAAATATTTACGCGATGGTGTTGAATATGAAACTTCGTTCGAGCTGAAAAAGCTGTTTTAATGTTCAAACAAATCATTTTCATAATACTTGCCATTTTGTTGCTGTCAACATATTTAAAAGCACAGCAACAGAATGGCTCTGTATTTAAAAACCGGGTTACAATCAGCCAGAAAAACCAACCCATCAATAACATACTCGACCAGATTAGCTGGCAGGCAGGCGTTTTTTTTTTCGTATGACGCATCCATTTTTAATTCAACCCAAAAATACAGTATCGAAGCAACCGGTAAATCTTTGTATAATGTTTTAAATGAATTATTTAATCCCAAAGAATTTAAGTTTATCGAATTGGAAAACCAGGTGATTATTTCGAAAATTGAAGATCAGAAATTACCTGATGACATTAAAATGGATTCTATTCCGGTAAAATATTTCTTCCTTTCCGGAACCATTATTGATAACAAAAAAGAGTACCCTATCAAATTTGCTTCCGTTTCGTTGCTCAACAAACCTATCGGGACAATCTCAAACGCTGATGGCAATTTTCTTTTAAAAATCCATCCCGATTTCATTCGCGATACAATCGTTTTTTCGTGCATGGGATACGCACAGATAATGATGCCGGCTTATGAAATTTTAGATGAGGATATCATTGAGATGAGCCAGGTTTCAATCCGTATTAAAGAAGTAAAAGTGGTTGCAACCACTCCCGAAAAACTGCTGCAAAACATCAGGGAGAATTTAGCTGTAAATTACAGCAGCGATACGAAATTAATGACAGCCTTTTACCGTGAAACTGTTAAACAGGATGATGATTACATCAGTGTTTCGGAGGCAGTGATTGAGATTTTAAAAGCGCCATACTCCAACACTTTGCGAAGCGATTTGGTGCGAATTGTAAAAGGACGCCGCAGCCCCGATGTGAAACCATTTCAGTGGCTCAACTTTAAATTGCAGGGAGGTCCTTTTACAATAACAAAAGTTGATGTTGTAAAAACTCTCGAAAGTTTTATCGACGAGGAGTTCCAAAATTCATATCAGTACCACATCAGCAAAGTTATATGGTTCAACGATAATCCGGTTTATGTTCTTGAATTTAAACCAGTTCCTGATTTCAGCAAACATGGTTTTATAGGCGAAATGTATGTTCACCGTGAAACATTTGCTGTAGTTCATGTCAATTTCGGGTTTACCAAAAGCGGCTTAAAAAATGCCGAAAGTGTGATGATAAAAAAGAAGCCAAAAGGTGTAAAGGCAAAACCTGTATTTACCAGTTACGAGGTTAATTATCAGCAGTACAACGATAAATGGCATTTGGCAAATGTAAAAGCTTCGCTTAAATTCAAGGTACGCAGCCGAAATGATAATATCAATTCAGAATATCACAGTGTTTCCGATTTGCTCATTACCGATATTCATGATACAGAACTTAAAAAGTTTGAACGCGATGAATCGTTTACCCAACGTGATATTTTTGTTGAAATGATTAACAGTTACGACCCCGATTTCTGGGAAAACTACAACATTATAAAACCCGACGAGGATTTGCAAAATGCCTTTAAAAGCACAGTCCTGAAATAAATTCAGTCACAACAGTTTCCTTTAACCATTTTAAATCACAAGCACATGGTTTGAAATCATGTCTCTTTCATGCTTTTTCTGTAATTTTGAACCGTTTAGCACATTAAAAATAAAAACGATGGAAGAACTCAGTACCCGGCAAAATAAAATCTCGCGACTCATTCATCGCGAAATGGCCGATATTTTATTAAAGGTGAATAAAACCAAATTCACAGGGAAATTAATCAGCGTTACAGTGGTTAGGGTTACCAAAGATTTAGGGATAGCAAGGGTTTATTTAAGCATTTTTCCGTCGGAATTTGCCACCGAAATATTGAAAGAAATAGAACTGATTAACAAACAATTAAGAGGTGAATTGGGAAGAAAACTGGGAAAATCGCTGCGGGTGATCCCTGAGCTTGAATTTTATATTGATGACAGTCTTGATTACATCGATAACATCAATAAACTCTTAAAATCATAAATTGCATTCAATTTTTAGTTGAATCTGTTGTTTTCAATTCAAATAAAGCACATTGAATTTACCACTGTTCATAGCGAAAAGATATTTGGTTTCGAAAAAGAAACAGAATATCATCAACATTATTTCGGCCATTTCGGTTGGAGGAATAATTGTTGGTACGATGGCACTGGTAATTGTGCTGTCGGTTTTTAACGGGTTCAGTATATTAATCGACACCTTTTTCAGCAGTTTCGATCCCGATTTAAAAATTACCCCGGTTGAAGGCAAAATGTTTGACCCTCATGAATTTGATTTTGAAAAAGTAAAGAATCTGCCTGATGTTGTTCATTATGCCGAAATTATTGAAGAAGTTGCTTTGTTAAAGTACGGTACTCAAATTTACCCCGCGATAATCAAAGGAGTTCCCGAAAATTACACACAATACACATCCATCGACAGTTTAATCATCGACGGAAAATTTGTACTTGAAGACAAAGGCATCAACTATGCAGTGGTTGGTCAGGGAGTTGCATATAACCTGGGCGTGAAGCCCGAATTTACCGACCACATTATGGTTTATGTACCCAAAAAAGGGAAACAGGTTTCTGTTAATCCGGCTCGGGCTATTAATCATAATTATATTTTTACTTCTGGCGTTTTTGCTGTTTTAGAGGAGATAGACTCGAAATACGTAATTGTTTCCCGGAAATTTGCAGCCGATTTGTTTGAAAGTAACCAGCTTGTTTCAACAGTTGAACTCGGAATTAATCCTGATGCAAATCAAAAAAAGGTACAAAAAGAGGTTGAAAAAATTCTTGGCGACAAGTTTCACGTGAAAAACAAATATCAGCAACACGACCTGATTTACAAGACAATGCAGTCGGAAAAATGGGCCGCCTACTTGATTTTGGTTTTTATTTTAATCATTGCTTCCTTCAATATTCTGAGTAGTCTTTCAATGCTGATTATAGATAAAAAAGAGGATATCCACATTTTCCGAAGCATGGGTGCCACTTCTAAAACAATTGGTCAGATTTTTCTTTTCGAAGGCTGGCTGATTTCAATTGTTGGGGCTGTTTTTGGCACTTTGCTTGGGTTGTTTGTTTGCTGGCTTCAAATTCAATTCGAAATTATTCAGCTTCCCAGCAATGGATCGTTTCTGATTTCGGCATATCCGGTAAAAGTTGTTATTACCGATATTCTTCTGATTTTAACAGTAGTTTTGCTTATTGGTTTTTTTGCATCATGGTATCCCATAAAATTTATCTCCCAAAAATATTTTACACCACAAAATATATAATCTGATTTTTCTGATATTAGTTATCGTTTGGTTTTTCAATTTGGATTAACTTGCCCCTTTAAAATCAATCGAATGTGAAAGCAATAGTAAAAAGTAAACCCGAAAAGGGAATTTGGATGGAAGAAGTTCCGATTCCGGCAATAGGACCAAACGACGTATTAATAAAAGTAAAAATATCGGCCATTTGTGGAACCGATTTACACATATACAAATGGGACGAGTGGGCACAGCAAACCATAAAAACCCCGGTAATTATCGGCCACGAGTACATGGGTACTGTTGTGGAAGTTGGCTCTGAAGTTGACCGTGTTAAAGTTGGCGAACGGGTTACTGTTGAAGGTCACATCTCATGCGGATTTTGTCGAAACTGTCGTCGCGGCCGTCAGCACATCTGCGACCACACCATCGGAATTGGTGTTCAGCGCGATGGCGGATTTGCCGAATATATTTCAGTGCCTGCAAAAAATGTTCTGCACATCGATAACCGCATTTCCGACGAAGTGATGGCTATTATGGATCCGCTGGGAAATGCCACACACACTGCACTGTCGTTTCCGCTGTTGGGCGAAGATGTTATAATAACCGGAATTGGCGGGCCAATAGGTGCTATGGCTGCAGCCATTTGCAAGTTTTCAGGGGCGCGAAATATTATTGGCACCGATTTAAGTGAATACCGCCGTGAATTGGCACGTAAAATGGGCGCTACCCGAGTAATTGACCCGACCAAAGAAAGCATTAAGGAAGCAATGGCAAAGCACGAAATGGTGGCAGGTTTCGATATTGGGCTGGAATGTTCAGGTTCGGCTGCCGCCTTTAACGACATGGTAAACCACATGTACAACGGCGGAAAAATCAGT
>JBBIVS010000112.1:0-9069 GCA_037439605.1 Draconibacterium sp.
GTTTGCTCCATTTTTTCTTCCCAAAAATCATCAGCCGCAGAAAAAAGAAAGCAAAAGAAGTTTCAACTTTTATTTCGGCAAAGAAAACAAACCTGCACTGGCACAACGTGGTTGGGTATGTTTTTGTGCTTTTCCTGATTATCAATACTTTTTCGGGAATGCATTTGCGACCGCCACTTTTAATTGCGATTGCGAACAAACAAGTGGGCATCATTCCCGGAACGCACATGGACAGCCCAAATCCATGGTTCGATAAACTGAGGCGGGTTCAATGGGACGAAGATTCAAACCGGTACATTTTTTCAACTTCCGATGGTTTTTATTTTGCCGAAGAATCGCTCACGAAAATCTTGCAACCTGCTTTTTCGCAGCCACCGGTAAGTGTGATGGGGTGCAATGTTCTAAAACCCGTTGGAAATGGAATTTATCTGGTTGGTTCGTTCAGCGGAATGTTTTTATGGAACATTGAAACCGGCGATATTGCTGATTTTTTTACACAGCAGCATTACGTTGAACCCGAAGGAATGCAAAGCCCGATTGGTGCAAATATGGCTGCCGGTATGGTGGAAGGTAAAAATACAGCCTTTTGGTTTGATTATAACAGCGGTGCAAAAAGGATGGCATCCCTTCGAGGGATGCCATCCCTGACTTTCCCTGAAATGCCGGAAGAAATCAGAAAAGCCTCGCCAATGTCGCTTTGGAACGTCGCACTTGAATTGCACACCGGCCGGGTTTTCGAGCATTTGATTGGGCCGTTTTACATCCTGATAGTTCCGCTGGCAGGAATTTGTATCCTGATTGTTTTAATCAGCGGATTTTTACTTTGGTGGAAGTTATACAGGAAAAAGAGATAATCTTTTGAAAATATTTCAATCCAGATTTACCTGGTAACTTGTACTGCGGCCACCGCCAAAAACCTGAAAAGCTTTTATTTCAGCCAGATATTGAAGGTCTCTTGTAGCAGTAGCTTTCGATACTTTACAAAGTCCGGCATATTTCGTAGCATTCATACCTCCGGTAAATCCTTTCGGCCCTTCTTCCAGCATTCTGCTGATTACCTTTTTCTGACGCTCGTTAAGCTCATTTTTATATTTATCGAAAAACTTCACTTTTTTAAGGGTAAAATTTATTTCATTTTCAGCATCGGATTGTGCAGAAAGAACCGTACTTATAAAATATTTAATCCATTGAGTTATTTCCAACGATTGCTGGGCATTTTCCAGTTCACTATAATATGTTTTCCTGTTTCTTTCAATCGCTTTCGATAAACTCATTAAAACCGGGCGACCTATTCCCTGCGAAAGCGCTTTCTCAGCAATTGCCCGTCCAATCCGGCCATTCCCATCCTCGAAAGGATGTATCGATTCAAAATACAAATGGGCAATAGCAGAGCGGACCGGCGCCTTTTTAATTTCATTGCTTCCGCCCGGGCCTGTTTCGTTAAACCATTCAATAAATTTTTTCATTTCATCAGGAACAGCCGAAGCGGGTGGCGATTCAAAATGAACAATAATCCTTCCTGCTCTTCCCGATATCACCTGCATCGGTTCTGTTCCTTTCCTCCAGTTTCCATATTCAATATCTGTTCTGTAACTCATCAGTAAAGTGTGCCAATCAAACAACATTTTATCGGAAAGAGGTTCGGAAAATGTATTTCTTGCGGCTACCATAAGCGTCCCAACTCCTTTCGCGCGTTTATCTTTTACCTGCAGTTCCGGGGAAAGTCCCAAATTGTTTCTTACCGACGAAATCACATCTTCCCTGCTTAAAAATTCACCTTCAATTTCAGATGTTTTTATTGCTTCCGAAACAATCATTTCTATCAATGTTTCCCTCTGTACTTCATCAGGTAATGTCTTTAAAACACCGCTCAACATTCCCGATTTTTCAATAAAAGAATAAAGCTCATTTTCAAACGCATTTTCAGTGTAAATAAAACGAGGCCAATCCTTTTTTTGCCAATTGTAGAATTCCATGAGCCGATTACTAATTGTATTCGGCTCAAATTTACAAAATAAAATGAGCCGAATAAGCAATTTAATCGGCTCATTTTGAAAAATTACACTAAAAAGGATTTAGATATTGGATATTTTGAGACTTCCGGTTTCTAAATCCAAAGATTTTTAATTTTTAACGGTTGGCAGATTCAGATATGTTGACTGACCGGGCGTTTTGCCGATTGAAAATATCGCGGTTAAAAACCGCGCCACCCAACTTCAGCATATTCGGTTTCCTAAACCCTGAGTCCTGCTACAACCAAAGGCAAATGCTTTCCACCAAAAGGTTCCAGTTTGAAATTTGAATAAAGTTCAATTTCTGCAAAACCGGCTTGTTTCAGTAAATCAGTTAGTTCTGCGCTTTTCAAACCAAAAAGCAGCGTTTCGTTTGAAATGGTTTTATCTTCCTTTTTCAGGATTAAACTGGTTTGAAACCGGATGAGCGGATTGTTTTCCTCGAATTTATATTTCCTTAAAAACCGGATATTTTCAGTTTCGATTACGGGAAGTTCAGAAACACGCTCCGAAAGAATATAATCGTAATTCAGGATTTGCAGCAGAAAGTGTCCGCCGCGTTTTAAAACTGAATAAACGTCTTTGAGCATTTGCTGAATTAATTCAACTGCTTGCAAATGAACCAGCGTGTTGCCAAAACACAAAACCACATCAAATAGTCCGGGTTGAAAATCAGTTTCGAGTTCGAGCATATTTCCGGTTTGAAAACAAAGATTAGGATGTATTTTTGTTGTTTTCGCTTGTTTCAGCAAATCTTCATTCAAATCTATTCCTGTAACTTTTGCCCCGGCGTTAGCAAGTTGAAAAGCCAGTTCGCCTGTGGCGCAACCAATGTCGAGAATATTATTTTCGGCCAACTCCCCCACCCTTTTTTTCACAAACTGCAACTGCACAGGTTGATAGGGAAATATTTCAGAATAATATTTGGAAATGGAGGTATAAAATTCGTTTTGTTCGTCTTTCATGTTACTGGATTCCGGATGTAGGATAATGAATGCAGGATATTGGATTCTGGATTCTGGATTTTTCATTTAATCATTTTTCATTCTTCAATTCACGCATTCTCGCATTCTCGCATTCATGAATTCTTGCATTATAGCATTCACGCATTCACGCATTCACGCATTAAAGTATTCACGCATTCTTCTCAATCCTCACCCTTGCATCAACTGCCAATATTTCATTTTCATTTCCAAGCAGCGGATTGATATCCAGTTCTTTTATCTCGGTGGCAAAGCGGAGCAAACTGGAAAGACGGACAACAATTTCGGCAAATTTCGGAATATTTACACCGGGTTGCTTCCGGAATCCTTTCAGAATTTTGTAAGATTTAAGGCTTTTTATCATCGAAAGCGCCTCGTCGTGCGAAAGTGGCGCAAGTCCCGATGCCACATCTTTCAGCACTTCAACATAAATTCCACCCATTCCGCAAACCACAATATGCCCGAATTTCTCTTCGTAACTGGCTCCCAGAAAAAGTTCTGTTCCCGATGCCATTTGGGCGACCATTACGCCTTCAGCATCCTGAATTCCATACAAATGATGAAATTCCTTTCGAACCTGAGTTACATTGCGAACATTCAGAATTACCCCCCCAACTTCGGTTTTGTGCACAGGCCCAACCACTTTCATTACAACCGGAAAACCAATGTTCATGGCTGCCAGAACCGCCTCGGTTTCAGTTTTTGCAACAATTTCCTTTACCCTTGAAATGCCCGCTGCATCGAGCAACCGATGAATAACTTCGGGTGACTGATAGCCGTTTGGAGCATTATCGATTATTCGTCTGATTTCATAAATGTTCACCCCGCCAACCACAATTTCGTTTTTCGATGGAACCGGGGTATTCATCACCTTTGTTAATGCACGGCCCAGTAAAACCTCGTCGGGAAAGTTTACGTTTCCCTGCGATAAAAAAACGGCAACATCTTCTTTTACATTGATTAACGAAGGCAAAATAGGATAGATAGGTTTTTGGCAGATTTTCATTTTCTCATTCAAAAGATTGTAAACATCGCCAATGGGAAACAAACCGGGGCTACCAAAGATTACCGCCATTCCATCCACATCGAAATCGTTTTCGCAGGCTTCAATAATTTCTCCCAACTGTTCTGCTGTGCCGGTGGCGAGAAAATCGATGGGGTTTTCGACAGAAGAGCCGGGAAAAAGTTTTTGTTTTAAAGCCAGTTTTGCAGGCGAATCCGGAATCTGCGGAATTTTTAATCCACCATCTTCCAATGCATCGGTAAGCATTACACCCGGCCCACCGGCGTGGGTTATTATGGCAAGTTTGCGGCCTGTGAGTTCTTTACACATAAACACGCAAGCCACGGTTGTCAACTCCTCGCGGCCATAACAACGCACAATTCCGGCTTTTCGAAAAAGCGCTTCCACTGCTGCATCCGAACTGGTCAGCGCGCCGGTGTGCGAAGATGCCGCGCGGCTGCCTGCCATTGAACTTCCGGCTTTTATTGCCGCAATTTTGCAACCTTTGTTAATGAGCGACGAAGCATGTTCAAGCAGTTTATCCGGATTGTCGATATTTTCGATGTACAACAGTTTTACTTTGGGACTGATTCCATCCGCATAAGTTTCATCCAAATAAGCCAGAATATCTTCAACCCCGGTTTGGGCGCTGTTTCCAACCGAAAAAACGTTGGCAAAACGCAACCCTTTGGGAATTCCCGATTCGATAATAAAAACTGCAGTTGCCCCCGAACCCGAAATAAAGTCGCAGCCATCGTGCGTAAGTTTTGGAATAGGCGTTGTAAAAACGCTGGCATGAGTCGGTGTCATCACCCCAATGCAATTCGACCCGATTAAACAGGCGTTTTGTTTGTTAACAATTTCAACAATCTCTTTTTCAAGCTGTTTACCGGTTTCGCCCATTTCCCCAAAACCGGCTGAAATAATAATAAAAGCTTTTGTATCATTTCCTTCAGCAAGAATTTTTACAGCCGGCAAACAATGTTGGGCAGCAACGGCAAGAATAGCCAGATCAACTACCGGCAACTCAGAAACTGACGTAAAAGAAGGAATTCCCTGAACAAGGGTTTCGTTTGGATTAACTGCATATAATTGCCCTGCAAACTGGTTTTCGATTAAATTTTTCACAATTTTGCCACCGGGTTTCGAAATATTGTTCGATGCTCCAATAATGGCAATGCTTTGCGGATGAAGTAATTTATCGTTAACCATTCAAATGAGATTTTAAACGCTAAAATTAACCAAATTTGCACCAACCATTACTGACATCGCTCAATTTAGTGAAGTTTAATCATTAGAAAAACAGATTTAATGTCGGAAGTTAAAGAACAGAAAATAGTTGTTTTGCTATCGTTATCAGGCACCGATAAAAATCTGATATTGAATGGAATCAGAATTGCCACCATTTTCGGAAAAGAACTTTGTTTGTGTTACAATCATTCTAAAAAAGAAAAAAACGAAAAGGATGCACTGAAAAATAAAATCAGTTCGTATTTAAATCCTGTAAAAAATGAATTGCCCGGCTTGCGGATTTCAACCTTGCTTTTGTCAGAAAGTTCAACGTATTTGCCTGAAAAATTAGCTGACGATTTTGAGGCCATTTTTATAATAGCCGCTGCTTCAGAATTTTCGAAATATGCCAAATCGTTGGCTGAAAGTCCGGTACCCTTTCTGTTTGTAAATGAAACCTGTGAGCAGTTTTCGGAATTTAAAAAGCTGATTTTACCCATCGATTTAAGAAAAGAAAATGCTGACAGTGCACTTTGGTGTTCTTATTTTGGCCGGTTTAATTCGTCAGTAATTGTGGTGGTTGCCGCAAATGATAAAAATAAGGATGAACAAAAACAGGTAACAATGAATGTAACAGTTTGTAAAAAGCTGTTTCAGAAATTCAAAATCGAACATAAAATTTTCAGGGGAACCAAATCGAGTTTGCAGAATTCATTTGAGGCGCTGGAATTGGCTCAATCATCGGAGAGCGATTTACTGGTGATTTTAGGAAGTTCGACCATAACTCCGCTGGATTTGCTGATTGGTTTGCCAGAAAAGAAAATAATAAACAGGGCGGGAAATTTGCCGGTTTTGGTTATCAATCCACGAAAGGACAATTACATTTTGTGCGACTAATAACGCAGGAATGCATGAATGCGTGAATGCTATAATATAAGAATGAAAGAATGAAAAAGCTGATGATTTTATTACTTTCGTGGCGCTAATTATTGATGAATGAAAAAACTCTTTTACATACTACTTGTTTTAGCCGCTATCTCAGGTAAATCCCAGGATTTTGAATACCAGGTTCAGTTTGAAGGAATTGGTGATAACCGTGAATATTTCAATGATTTAGGTTATCCACAAACAATTTTGGGAGCCCGTGGTGGTTTCGAAATTGGAGTTAAGCATGACAACCACAGAATTCGCGGTGGGTTAAGCCAGTTGCTGGAGTTTGGCAGCGACATTGATGCCCAAAAACCAAAACTTACCCTTTATTATCAATTTATCAATGAGCAAACCAGGTTTTTGTTTGGCGCATTTCCGCGAAGGGATAAAATTGATTTTCCGCTGGCAATGCTTACCGACACTTTTCTTTATTACAGGCCAAATATTGAAGGAATGTTTGGCGAACTGCACTGGGACTGGGGACACCAGAATGGATTTATTGACTGGATAAGCCGCCAGACCGATTACAACAGTGAAATTTTTACAGCCGGTTTGTCTGGTGAAATTTTCGCCAAAAACTTTTTCCTCCAAAATTATATATTGCTAACACATGATGCGGTTCCCATCATCAGAGCTCCCGGGGATCAAATCGAAGATTACATTGGGTATGCGCTACAGGCAGGAATCAGAACATCAGATAATTCAGGATTTACCGGATATATAAAGGCAGGAGTTTTAGGTTCGTCTTTTCGCGAACGTAACATTTCCTATGAATTTCAGAATGTGATTAGCTTTTTTGCTGAAACCAAAGGAAAGTATAAAAACTTTGGAATTAAATCGGTGCTAAGTTCGGGGGCCGGACATCATTTTGCATACGGCGACCACTTCTACAGGGCAAAAAATTACTGGCGGACCGATGCAATCTGGTATTTTATCAACAACGAAAAAGTAAAAGGAACCTTCAACTTTTCATTTCATGTAATTGATTGGGAAGAATTAAACAATCAGCAGCAATTATCGATTAATTATGTTTTTGGAAAATAATTACATTTTACTCCACAATTTCCATCTCATCAAGCAAATACCCCGCTCCGGCAAATTTATCGACGATAAACAGAACATAACGCATATCGAGCGAAATATTACGGCACATTTCGGGATCGTACATGATATCGCTCATGGTTCCTTCCCAGTTGCGGTCGAAATTAACGCCAATCAGCTCGCCACCGGCATTAACCACCGGGCTGCCTGAATTACCACCCGAAGTGTGATTTGAGGCAGTAAAACAAACCGGAACATTGCCTTCGACCGCATACCTGCCAAAATCTTTTGTTTGGTACAGCTCTTTTAACCGCGCAGGTACATCGTAATCGTAAATACCGGGATTGTCCTTTTCCATAATACCTGTGAGTGTGGTATAATGTTTATATAAAATCCCATCCGCTGGCTGATAACCTTCCACTTTACCGTAAGTAACCCGCAACGTCATGTTTGCATCGGCATAAAGAGGTTCGCCTTTTTTCATTTCCATTATTCCTGCCATGTAGTTTTTCATGTTCTTCTGAATTTGTGCCGAAAGCGAATCAACAACGGGTTTAATATAAACTTCGTGGTGAAAATTGAGACTTTTATATAACGCTATTATCGGGTCGTTTCTGAGTTGTTTCAGTATTGCTTCATTTCCGGAGTGAAGCGCCTGGTAAAGTTTCTGCTGATTGATGAGAATTGATTTTCGGTAAACCTTTTCCAATAATTTTTCGGAATCTGTTTTTTCCATCAGTTTCCGGAAATCTGCTGGTAAAAACTGTTTTTCAATATCTGCCGCCAAAAGTGGAAGTAATTCAGTAAACAGCTTCTTATCGGTAGGCTGGTTGTAATCTTTAAAAAAATCCGGCAAACTATTTAACAAACGACCAACCTGGTCGCTTAAATTATCGGTTTGTTTGTTTTCAATTCTGCTGATAATAGTGCCGGATTGTGCCGCGAGATTAAAAATTTCAATGCCCCGGAAAACAATCTCTGAATAATAATCGGAGGCCTTTATATACGGGGAATATTCGCGGTAAATATTATCGAAATTTTCAAAAACCGGTTTGTACTCAGTTTCCCAAACGCCATTTTGTATTGCCCAATTTTTAAATTTTTCTTCAAATTCAAGTTTTTTGTTTACTGCATCCAACCTCTCCAAACCTTTAATTTCGCCCTGCCATTTTTTCCAGGCATTGCTTATTCCCGCATGCTTTGCCGCATATTGAATACGTACTTTTGAATCGGCTTCCATATCGGTTAAGATTATATCCAGTTTTTTATCTCTGATTTTAATGCGGTCGGGGTCGCGTTGGTTCATTATTATTTTCACCTCATTTGACGGAATATATTGAGTTGTTGTTCCGGGGTATCCAAAAACCATTGTAAAATCGCCTTCATTGACACCTTTTATTGAAATCGGGAAAAACTTTTTTGGTTTGAACGGAACATTATCCGGAGAGTAATCGGCTGGTTCGTTATTTGAATTGGCATAGATACGGAACAATGAAAAATCGCCTGTGTGGCGCGGCCACATCCAGTTATCGGTATCGCCGCCAAATTTACCGATGGCCGATGGCGGGGCGCCAACCAAACGCACATCGCGATATACTTTATACACATACAAAAAGTACTGATTACCGTAAAACAGGGGTTTAACCTGAGTGATGAATTTTCCATTTTCAGAAGCTGCTTTCCTTATTTCATCTGTGTTTCGTTCAATTTGTTTTTGCTTTTCAACTTCAGAAAGTCCATCGGTATTTTTAAATATTTTTTCGGTCACATCTTCCATGTATTCCAGAAAACTTACTGTCAATCCGGGATTTTGTAATTCCTCCTTTCTGCTCATCGCCCAAAAACCGTTGGTCAGGTAATCGTTTTCTAT
>JBBIVS010000113.1:0-2733 GCA_037439605.1 Draconibacterium sp.
TAAGGTAAAGCTACGGCAAACCATTCGTCAGCTTTTTTCATTTCTGCATCATAACGTGCGTTTTCGTTGGCCGGAACGTCTTTTGCAACTTCAATTTGCTGTACACCTTTATTATAGTACAAAGCTCCTAAATTGTAGTAGGCATTAAAAAATTCAGGATCAACTTCAATTGTTTTTTTGTAAGTTTCCACTGCTTTTTGTTCATTTCCTGTTTTTTCATATAAAGCACCCTGTGCAAAATAATATCTTGGTTTTGTCGGATCTTGCTTTATAGCCTTTTCAAGGTTTTCCATTGCTTCATCGGTTTTGTTTAAATCCATGTAAATCTGAATCATACTTTCCAGCAAAGCATTGTCATCAGGATATTTGGCATAACCTTCCTTTAAACTTTCCAAAGCGTTAATGGTATCATTCATCAATTGGTATGATGCTGCTATTAAACTATGTGTGCGTGCTCCGTTATATCCGTATTTTGCAGCCTCTCTGTAATAGCCAATTGCAACGTCATATTTTTCGGCATTGTAAGCTGCTAACCCTGAGTTAAAAATAATAACTGTATCTACTGCACTCGGATTATCTTGTTTTACAACCGAAATTTGTTGAATATCAAGAACTTGCTGAAAAGAAAGCAATGCCTTGTTATAATTTTCAATCTGAAAGGCTTCCACAGCCTGATTGGTTAAATCGTTTGTCAACAACGTTAATTTAATCTTGATGCTTTTTGCATTTGTACCTTTTGGGTCAAGTTCCAGGGCCTTTTTATACGAATTTAATGCTTCCGTCAGCGGATCGTTGTTTAATTTTTTTACGCTGGCGTCTTTCGATTGTCCGATTGCCTGAAATATTTCGCCTCTAACTTCCCATGTTTTTGGCCATGAAAATGATTTTTCAGCTTTCGGATTTGATTCATCTGCTGCTACTTCAATGGCTTCCAAAGCTTCTGCCAGTTTACCTGCATCTTTTAAACTTTGTGCCGTTGTTACTTTGCCTCTTTGGGCAAACGCCGATGAAAATGCAATCAACAAGGTCATTAGAATAATTGTTCTTTTCATTTTTTACTGTTTTAAATTTTGTTACAAAAATATATGTTTAAAAATTTTATTCAAATAAGATTACTATTAAGCATCTGTTTATTTTTATTCTAAATTATTTTCTTCATTTTCACCCGAATCTTCATCCTTAATGTCAGCGTCATTATTTGTTTCTTCCACTGTTGGTTCAACATTAACTCTTGCAACCGAAGCAATTCTGTCATCGCCTTTAAGGTTAATCAGCTTTACTCCCTGAGTTGCCCTTCCGAGCAGCGAAATGGAGTTTACGCTTAAACGTATTGTAAGTCCATTTTGTGTGATAATCATTAAATCATTGTCATTCGAAACGCTTTTAACAGCTATTAAATTACCAGTTTTTTCTGTAATGTTAATGGTTTTTACACCTTTCCCTCCCCTGTTGGTAATTCGGTAATCTTCAATTTTTGAACGTTTCCCATAGCCGTTTTCTGAAATTACCAGAATGTCTTCATTTTCATCCTGAACACAAACCATGCCAATAACTTCATCGCTTTCAGTGCCCAATGTCACTCCTTTAACACCTGATGCAGTTCTACCTATTGGCCTGACTGTTTTTTCATTGAAACGGATTGCCTTTCCAGAACGAACCGCAAGCATTATTTCACTTTCTCCGTTGGTTAAGCGCGCTTCCAACAACCGATCGCCCTCTTTTATGGTTATTGCATTAACTCCGTTCAGGCGCGGACGGGAATAGGCCTCAAGCGTTGTTTTTTTGATTATCCCTTTCTGTGTTGCCAGTATAATGTAATTGTTGTTAATAAAATCCCTGTCGGCCAATGTTTTAACATTTATAAATGTGAGGACTTTATCATCCTGTTCTATGTTAAGAACATTTTGAATTGCCCTGCCTTTTGATGCCCTTGTGCCCTCGGGAATTTCATAAACTTTCAGCCAGAAACATTTTCCTTTTTCCGTAAAAAGAAGCAATGTATTGTGCATTGACGCAATAAACAAATGTTCAAGAAAATCTTCTTCGCGTGTTGTACTGCCTTTTGAACCAACCCCTCCCCTTCCCTGTGTGCGGAATTCAGACAGGGGTGTCCGTTTAATATAACCAAGATGCGAAATGGTAATTACCATGTCCTCATCAGCATAAAAATCTTCAGGGCTAAATTCTTCAGCATTGGGAACAACTTCCGATCTTCTTTTATCTCCAAATTTTTCCTTTATCTCGAGAAGTTCGTCCTTAATAATTTTCATTCTCAGATTAACATCTTCGAGTACTTTTTTATAGTATTCAATTTGAGCCATAATATCATCGTACTCTTTCCGAAGTTTATCTTGTTCAAGACCGGTCAATTGGCGCAGGCGCATTTCAACAATTGCCCGCGCCTGAAGGTCGGTAAATGCAAAACGGGCCATTAATTTTTCCCTGGCTTCGTCAGGGGTTGAGGAAGCCCGGATTATAGCAATAACTTCATCGATGTTATCGCTTGCAATGATTAAACCTTCAAGAATGTGAGCACGTTTTTCGGCCTGATCGAGTTCGAATTTTGTGCGACGAACAACAACATCGTGCCGGTGATCTACAAAATGCCTGATTAAATCTTTAAGGTTGAGAATTTTAGGCCTACCATGAACCAAAGCAATATTATTAACACTGAACGAGGTTTGCAATGCTGTGTATTTGTATAACTGGTTTAAAACCACATTACTCAGGGCA
>JBBIVS010000113.1:2749-9065 GCA_037439605.1 Draconibacterium sp.
CGTAAACCACGCGCATACCTTCCCTGTCCGATTCGTCGTTTACGTTCGATATACCTTCAATCTTTTTTTCATTCACAAGATCAGCCGTTTTTTGTATCATTTCGGCCCGGTTAACGAGGTATGGAATTTCGGTAACAACAATTTTTTCGCGGCCTCCCTCATTCTCAATATGAGCTTTTCCCCTGATTACAATTCTGCCTCTTCCTGTTTCGTAGGCATCAATTACACCCTGGTAACCATAAATTATTCCACCTGTTGGGAAGTCGGGAGCAACAATAATTTTAATCAGTTCCTGAATTTCAATATCATTTTTATCAATAAAAGCAACGATTGCGTCAATTGAGTCAGACAAATTATGAGGTGGCATATTGGTAGCCATTCCAACAGCAATACCCGACGTGCCATTAATCAGCAATTGCGGAATTCTGGTTGGCAAAACAGTTGGTTCAGTTAATGACTCATCGAAATTGGGTTGAAAATCGACTGTATTTTTATCTAAATCGGCTAAAGTAAGTTCGGCAATTTTCGCCATTCTTGCTTCCGTGTATCGCATTGCTGCAGGGCTGTCTCCGTCAACCGAGCCAAAATTGCCTTGTCCATCGATCATTGGATAACGCAATGACCATTCCTGTGCCATTCTGACCATGGCAAAATATACAGATGAGTCGCCATGAGGGTGATATTTACCTAAAACCTCGCCTACAATTCTTGCCGATTTTTTATATGGCCTGTTGGAAAACATTCCCAAATCGTGCATCCCATATAAAACCCTCCTGTGAACCGGTTTCAGCCCGTCGCGCACATCGGGCAACGCCCGCGAAACAATTACCGACATGGAATAATCAATATAAGCAGACTTCATCTGCTCCTCAATATTTATTCTTATAATCTTTTCTCCTTCAGTCATTTATAGATACATTAAATAGAAAATTTTCATTTTTTTAAAAGACCCACAAAAATAGTAAAATCATCGGTCAATTGGCTATTTTAAAAATGGATTTAACTTCGGGGTAACGATAAGATATTAACATTTTAACTGACAATTCTGCAGTGTGGAAATTTACATTTTCATAACTTCTGACAATATAAATGTTTGGTTCGGCGATTTTTGACTAATTTAGTGGTTTACTATTTGGGAATAGTTTTTGTAAAAGCAAACAGAAAATTTGAAAAATTACAATATGGATTCACAGTTTTCACCAAGAATTAAAGATATTATAGGGTACAGCAGGGAGGAGGCAGTTCGTTTGGGAAACGACTATATTGGCCAGGAACACTTATTTCTGGGAATTTTGCGTGACGGAGAAGGAATCGCCACCGATATCCTTGAAAATCTGGGTATTGTTTTATCGGAAATAAAAGAACTGATTGAAAAAAAGATAAGAACAGACAGGGTTATCGATCAGAAGTCAGAAATTGTAATGTTGAAATCGGCGGAAAAAACGTTGAAACTTGTATATCTGGAAGCGCGTTCGTTTAAAAATGCCACAATTAATAGCGGTCACTTATTGCTTGCTATTTTAAAAGACAGCGACAGTATGGTTACTCAACTTTTAGTTGAATTTGGCATAAACTATTACATGGCAAGAACCCAGTTGCTTGAATATAAGCATGATTTTGAAGCGAAATCAGATTTCCCCGAAGGAGATGAAGATGAACCAGGAGATGAATTTTCGAGAGGACCTTCGAGGCAACAGCCGGGACCAAAAAAAGGAGCGCCAGTAAAATCGGACACTCCGGTTTTGGATAATTTTGGTATTGACATTACAAAACTTGCCGAAGATAACAGCCTTGACCCAATTGTTGGCCGCGAAAGGGAAATTGAAAGATTGGCCCAGATATTAAGCAGACGGAAAAAAAATAATCCGATTTTAATAGGAGAACCCGGAGTTGGTAAATCGGCAATTGCTGAAGGACTTGCAATCAGAATTGTGAACAAAACAGTTTCGCGTATTTTGTTTGATAAGCGCGTTGTCAGCCTTGACATTGCATCTATTGTTGCTGGTACGAAATACCGTGGTCAGTTTGAAGAGAGAATGAAAGCGATTTTAAACGAGCTGGCCAAGGTTAATAACGTTATTTTATTTATCGACGAAATTCATACCATCGTGGGGGCAGGCGGTGCAACAGGCTCGCTGGATGCTGCAAATATGCTGAAACCTGCGCTGGCCAGGGGCGATATTCAGTGTATTGGTGCAACCACGCTTGATGAATACAGGCAACACATTGAAAAAGACGGCGCTCTTGAACGGAGGTTCCAGAAAATTATGGTCGATCCAACTTCGATTGATGAAACCATTGAAATTTTAAACAATATTAAGGCACGGTATGAAGATCATCACAATGTAGTTTATACCAAAGAAGCAATTGAAGCCTGTGTAAAACTTACAGCCCGTTACATTACCGACAGGTATTTGCCTGATAAAGCTATTGATGCTCTGGACGAAGTTGGCTCGAGGGTGCATATTTCGAACATTAACGTTCCGGAAAACATAATAAAACTGGAAGAGAAAATAGAAAAAATAAAAGAGGAAAAGATTGCAGCGGTTAAAAGCCAAAATTTCGAACTGGGAGCTAATTTCAGGGACAAAGAAAAAAACCTGTTACTCTTGCTGGACAAGGAAAAAGAGAACTGGGAGAAAGAACTGGTAAATCATCGTGAAACGGTTGACGAACATAAAGTTGCCGAAGTAGTTGCAATGATGTCGGGAATTCCTGTTCAGCGCATTGCAACGGCAGAAGGAAAACGACTGATGAATATGGCAGCCGACCTGAGAAGTAAGGTAATTGGTCAGGAAGAAGCCATAGAAAAAATAGTAAAAGCAATTCAACGAAACAGAGCCGGATTGAAAGATCCGAACCGGCCGATTGGTTCATTCATTTTTCTGGGACCAACAGGCGTTGGTAAAACACAATTGGCTAAAGTGCTTGCAATGTATCTATTCGATAGCATTGATTCTTTAATCAGAATTGACATGAGCGAGTACATGGAAAAATTTTCGGTTTCACGGATTGTGGGCGCTCCTCCCGGTTACGTTGGTTACGAAGAAGGTGGTCAACTTACTGAAAAGGTTCGCCGGAAACCTTATTCTGTTGTTTTGCTCGATGAAATTGAAAAAGCACATCCTGATGTTTTTCATCTTTTACTTCAGGTTCTCGATGAAGGAAGGTTGACTGACAGTTTGGGCAGAAATATTGATTTCAAGAATACGATTATCATTATGACCTCGAACATCGGTACACGCCAGTTAAAGGATTTCGGGCAGGGAGTTGGTTTTACAGTTAATAAATCGCCTGAAAGTGAAAATGAAAATGCGAAGTATGTTATTCAAAAAGCATTAAAAAAAGCCTTCGCCCCTGAATTTCTCAACAGGATTGACGATGTTGTAATGTTTAATCAATTAGACAAAAAACAGATTCATAAAATTATCGACATCGAAATTAAGGATTTGTACAAACGGGTTGAGTCGTTGAATTACAAGTTGAAAATATCTTCGGCGGCCAAAGATTTTATTGCGGAGAAAGGTTACGATCCGCAGTTTGGGGCGCGGCCTTTAAAAAGGGCAATTCAGAAATATCTTGAAGATGAAATGGCTGAAATAATCATTAAAGCATCAATTACCGAAGGCGATACAATTTCGGTTGGCTTTGACAAAAAAAATGAGAAATTGCAAATGAGAATTTTGACAGGGAAACATGAACTGAATTAATTTAGAGGCCTGAGAATAATCAGGCCTTTTTTGTGTTTTTAAACTGCAAAACCATAATTGTTATATCATCAGTTTGCGTCATATCTTCTCTAAACAGGCTAAGTTCATTTTCAATATTTTGTATTAAAATGCGCGGGTTCATGTCTCTTTGAGATCTTAGTAGTTGGTAAAATCTTTCGGTTCCAAAATGTATTTTTTCTGAATTTTGCATATCTGTTACACCATCAGAGTATAAAATAAGTGAACTGCCCGGTTCAACGTTGATAAAAGCTTCCTCATATTCCCTGTTCGGATACAAACCCAACGGCATGCCATGAGTTGAATTTAAATCGCTTAATTCACCTTTCGAATTTAAAATCAATGTTGCAGTATGAGCTGCATTACAGTATTTCAAAACACCTGTTTTCAAATTTAAAACACCCGCAAATAATGTAAGATAAAATTGATGCTGATTGGTAGTAAATAATTCATTGTTTGTGCCGATAACTATTTTCCCGGGCGATTTTAATTTCGAATTGCTTTTAATTAATGTTTGAGCCACACTCATAAAAAAAGCTGCCGAAATTCCTTTCCCCGATACATCACCAATTGAAAAGAATAAATTATCGTCATCCAGAAAAAAGAAATCAAAAAGATCGCCGCTAACAATTCGTGCAGGTTTATAAATGGCATACAAATCAACATCATCTCTGCCGTTAAACGCAGAAAAATCAGTATTGATTAAACTCATTTGAATTTCTGAAGCTTCATGCAAATCCTGTGTCCGTTGTGAATTTATTATTTCCTCCTGGTATTTGCTTATCTCAAATTTCTCGTACCACGTTTTCAGATAATTCAGGCTTTCGGAAACCAGTTGAACTTCGTTTTGTGTTGCAAAATCGGTTTCATTACTGGAACTGCTGAATCTTTTTAGTTGTGTTGTTACTGTGCTTAATGGTTTTATTAACTTATTGGTAATGTATGTAATAATAAAAAAGATAAGCAAAATTCCAAGAACAGCAAAGAATAACATTCTTAAAACCAGCAAATAAAGTCTTTCAAATAATTCATTGTGGAGTACGACAAAAAAGAGTGTCCAGCTTGTTTCCTTTATAGGAGTGTAATGTACCCAGCACTTTTCATAATTCATGTATTCAGGATATGCAATTACCGATCCCGATTCTCCATTTTTCAATAAATCATTTATTCCAGCCCGGGTAACTTTATACTCCTTTTCTGGAATATTGAACAAATTCCGCTTCATTATCCAGTCTTTTTTAGGATGAGTAAGATACTTTCCATCATTTGATACTAAAAATGCATAGCCACTTTTTCCAATTTTCAGGCTGTTAATTGTATCATTTAGATCAGAAAGTGATAACTCAGATATTACCGAACCAATAGCAATAAATTCACCTTTTTCATTTAAAATACGGATTGGCGAATAAAATGCTACAACCTGTTTTTTGTTCATTTCACAGTCGAATACTTCGGTCCAACCGGGTATGTCGCTGTCAAACATTGATTCAAATATATGTTTCTCGTTATTACAGTTGAACATCAAATCATAATTCTTTTCAAAATGAATTGAGTTGCCCGACCTGTAAGAATAATAATATCGGTACTCCAACCCAGGAACATAAGAATGAAAATTGATATGCATCGCATTCAGAAATGCATATTTTGACATTAGCTTGGAAACAAAATGCTCAATTTCATTGTGCTTAGCGAAAAAATAAACCTGATCGGAAACATTAGATGTAATTTCCTTGGTTGAGACCAATTGTCTTTCGCCCAGCATCATAGCTTTATAGCTAAGATTGACTGCCTGGCTTTCGACGCTGTTTCGTATATTTTTGCTGTTAAAATAATACGCAATCAAAATAAATGCTAAAAAAACACCTATTACAGCAACCGAAATATAAATACTTAAACGGTAAGCAATAGATTTATTAAACATTTTATAAATTCCCCTCCCTTTGAGAATTACAATTTAAGCATTATTTTTAATATCTAAACAGAATTTGACAATGTTTTTGTAACCCAACTTTAAAAAATAGTGATTACCAAGTATCTAATCGCTTGAGGATTCTGCATAAAAAAAGCCGCCAAATCAGGCAGCTTATTTTATAATTACTGAATTAACATAATTTAGTTTTTTATCCGGCAAAAATCATTTTGGCTTTTTATGTATTCATTGCCCCGCAAACCGTAATAACCTGGCCACTTACATACGATGATAAATCGGAAGCAAGGAAAACAGCCACACCTGCAACCTCTTCAGGAGTTCCGCCACGTTTTAACGGGATTGATTCCTCCCATGCTTTACGCGCATCTTCGGGTATTTTTGCAGTCATCTCGGTAATTATAAAGCCCGGTGCAATTGCATTTGAGCGGATTCCGCGTGAACCAAGTTCACGGGCAACTGATTTTGTAAAACCAATAATACCTGCTTTTGATGCAGAGTAATTTGATTGTCCGGCGTTTCCGCTAACCCCAACAACTGAACTGAGATTTATTATTGACCCGCTGCGTTGTTTTAACATTGTTTTTTGCGCAGCTTTTGTAAAATTGAAAACCGATTTCAGGTTTACGTTGATAACCATATCCCACTGTTCCTCTGTCAT
>JBBIVS010000114.1:0-7318 GCA_037439605.1 Draconibacterium sp.
AATGGCGTCTTCAACTTCGGCAGTTCCAATGCGGTGTCCTGATACGTTGATTACGTCGTCAATTCGGCCAATAATCCGGTAATAACCTTCCTCGTCGCGTTTAGCTCCGTCACCGGTTAAGTACAATCCCGGGAAAGCCGAAAAATAAGTTTGAAAACAGCGTTGATGATCACCGTAAGTAGTTCGCAGCATGCCAGGCCATGGAAATTTTATGCACAGAATACCTTCAACACCGTTACCTTTTAATTCTTTTCCTTCGGGATCGACCAAAATTGGCTGTACTCCGGGCAAAGGCAGTGTTGCCAGCGATGGTTTAGTTGGTGTAATTCCTGCCAGCGGTGTAATCATAATTCCACCGGTTTCTGTTTGCCACCAGGTGTCAACTATGGGGCGTTTCCCTTTTCCCACAACATCGTGATACCAGCGCCAGGCTTCTTCGTTGATGGGTTCTCCAACGGTTCCGAGCACTTTCAGCGAACATAAATCATGTTTCGTAACCCATTGGTCGCCTTGTGCAATCAAAGCGCGGATTGCGGTTGGTGCTGTATAAAACTGGGTTACTTTGTATTTATCAATCACTTCCCAGAACCTGCCGGCATCAGGCCAGGTTGGCACTCCTTCGAACATAACGGTTGTGGCGCCGGTCAACAGCGGGCCATAAACAATATACGAGTGCCCTGTTACCCAGCCTATATCTGCCGTACACCAGTAAATGTCGCCATCGCTGTACTGAAATACATTTTTAAAGGTATATTCGGCATAAACCATATAACCTGCCGTAGTATGAACAACTCCCTTGGGTTTTCCTGTGGATCCCGAAGTGTAAAGTATGAAAAGTATATCTTCGGCATCCATTTCTGCTGCTGTATTCTCGGTGGAAACGCCTTTAATTACATCGTCCCACCAAATATCTCGTTTGTCAACCCAGTTAATGTCTTCCTTTGTATGTTTTAAAACTACCACATTCTTGATGGAAGGGCATTTTGACACGGCTTCATCAACAATTCCCTTCATCGGGATGCTTTTGGTGCCTCGGAAACCGCCATCTGAAGTAATAAGCACATTCGATGTTGCATCGTTAATCCGGTCGGCAAGGGCAGTTGCCGAAAATCCGGCAAAAACGATGGAGTGGATTGCCCCTATTCTGGCACATGCCAGCATTGCAATTACAAGTTCAGGTACCATCGGGAGATAAATGGCAACCCTGTCGCCCCGTTTTACACCAATTTTTAAAAGGCCGTTGGCAAATTGTTTTACTTTTTCGAAAAGTTCGCCATAAGTGAGTTTAATTGATGGTTCTTTGGGATCGTTGGGTTCCCATATTATGGCAACCTGATTTTTGCGCAGAAACATATTACGTTCGAAAATATTCTCGGTAATATTCAATTTCCCGTTTACAAACCATTTTACATCGGGTGCATTTTTTCCTTCGAATTTCCAATCGAGGACCCTGTCCCACTTCTTATGCCAGTAATGACTCTCTGCAATTTTACCCCAAAATCCATCGGGGTCGGCCACACTTTCCTGGTACTTCTGAAGATATTCAGCCAAACTTGTAATTTTATTTACCATTTCAATAACTTTTAAATAAGTGATTCAATTTAAGATATTTCAGATTTTGATTAGCCAATTAAAATAAAATCAGGGTCTGAATTTAGTACAAAAAAAATTAAACCAATCTATTTCCTGTATATTGTATAACACGCTTTTTTTCATCAGAAAACAGGATAAAACATGACTGTTTTTTGTTGATTTTTTATTAGATTTCGCAGCCCTTCATTTTGCAGTTTTAATCGAATTAAAATTTATAAATACTGAAATAAAACCAAAATCATAAAAATATTTCACTATTTAAAACTTGTATTGGTTTTTCAGAATGAGATTGAAGTGATGAAATTTTCGATCATGGTTTACAACATAAAAAAAGTTGAGAAATGTTGTCGTTTACATTGACAGTTTCCTTTAACTTCGACAAAAAAAACGATGCACATTAAAAATTTTAAAGATTTGCTTGAGGCAGCCCAAAAACAACCAGAAAAAAGGCTGGTAGTTGTGAACGGAGTTGACGAAAATACTGTTGAAGCGTTAAATGTTGCAGTTGAAATGGGTTTTGTAACCCCCATTTTAACCGGAAACAAACAAAGGATTCTCGAAATTTTAAACGGTTTAAATATCGATGCGGGTAAATACAGGATTGTTGATGCCGAATCACTTAAAGAAGCAGCCGAAAAAGCAGTTGAATTGGTGAACAACGGGGAGGCCGATTTGATAATGAAAGGTTTGCTTACCACCGATAAGTTTATGCGGGTTTTACTTAAAAAGGAATTCGGGTTGGTGCCAGCAAGCAGTACGCTTAGCCACATTTCGGTAATGGATAATCCAAATTATCATAAACTGCTGATATTCAGCGATGCAGGTGTGATTCCATATCCTGACCTGAAACAGAAAATATTAATGACTGAAAACCTGATTCATGCTGCAAAACTGTTGGGAATTGAATATCCGAAAGTAGCAGTAATTGCGCCAACTGAGCAGATAATTATTTCCATACAGTCGTGTATGGACGGTGCAACTATCGCTAAAATGTCGGAACACAGGCAAATTGAAGGCGGCATGGTTGACGGGCCAATGGCCCTGGATGTAGCCCTCGATCGTCATTCTGCCGAAATAAAGGGTTTTACTTCTCCTGTTGCCGGTGATGCAGATTGTTTGCTTTTCCCGAATATTGACGCGGCTAATGTGTTTTACAAAACCAATTCGAAACTATGTAATGCCGAATTAGCCGGTGTTATTGCCGGGGCTAAAGTTCCGGTTGTGGTATCATCACGCGGCGACAGCGAAAAAACAAAGCTGAATTCAATTGCACTGGCATCATTGTTAAGCTGAGCAAATGCACCGGATTCTGGCCATAAACCCGGGTTCAACCTCAACCAAGTTTGCGGTTTATTTCGATACCGAGTGTGTGCTGAATAAAACCATCCGCCACTCATTCGATGATCTTTTTCATTATGAAAATATAATCGATCAGTTCGATTTCAGGAAAGGTTTAATTATCGACGCCCTTGTTGAAAAAGGAATAGAGGTTGATTCGATAAAATACATCATTGGACGCGGCGGGTTGACTTATCCGGTGGAATCAGGGGTTTACCGTGTGAACAGCCAAATGCTGAAACATGTGCGCGAAGGTGTGATGGGGCAGCATGCCAGTAATCTTGGCCCGCTGCTGGCAGATTACATTGCACTTCAGATTCCTGATGCCCAGGCATTTATTGCCGACCCGGTGGTTACCGATGAGCTGGAAGAAATTGCGAGGGTTTCAGGCCATTCCAATTTCGGGCGTCGCTCCATTTTTCATGCATTAAATCAAAAAGCCACGGCGCGTGCACACGCTAAAAAAATGGGTAAAAATTATGAGGATATGAATCTGATTGTTGCCCATCTGGGCGGTGGAATTTCGGTGGGTGCGCACAAAAAAGGCAGGGTTATCGATGTAAACAATGCCTTAAACGGCGAGGGCCCGTTCAGCCCGGAGCGTTCGGGAACATTGCCAGCCGGTCAGTTAATCGAAATTTGTTTCAGCGGGAAATATACGAAAGGCGAAGTTGACCGGATGGTTTTGGGCGAAGGAGGTTTTGTCAGTTTTTTGGGGACCAACAATGCACAGGAAGTTCAGAAACGGGCAGAATCGGGTGATGAAAAGGCCAGGTTTTATCAGGAGGCTTTATTTTACCAGGTGGCAAAAACAATTGGGGAAATGGCAGTGGTTTTGGAAGGAAAGGTGGATGCCATTTTGCTCACAGGCGGACTTGCGTTTAATGCCAGAATTGAAGAATACGTAAAAAATAAAGCAGGTTTTATTGCCCCGGTTTTCTGCTATCCTGGCGAAGACGAACTGGAAGCGCTTGCGATGAATGCCCTGCGGGTTGCCCGCGGAGAAGTTGAGCCAAAGGAGTATGATAAATAAAATCCCGGAAATAGGATTTTCCGGGACTTAAACAGTTTCAGGATTTACCTTTTACTTTAACTGTGGCGTTTATTTTTCCTGGTTAAATGCCATTTTTTCGTGGAGTTCGGGGCACCAGCATTTTTCACTGACCATCCAGTCTTCCATGCAAAGCGGTTTTTCGGTTTCAACGGTTAAAAAATCCCTGACTCTCCTTTCAAGTGCATATAATTCAACAGCTTCCCGTGTTTTTTCGTTTGCCTGATTTTTCAAATCCTTCAGAAAATTATCTGAAATGGCAATGTTTTTTTCTATTGAAAATATTTCAGTTGTTACCTTTGGGAAAGTAATTGAATTTGCCAGTTCCAAAGTAAGTTCGGGCTCATTTTCAGGAATTAAAAATTCATGCATTTTTATCATTGAAAATTCAGTTTCTGAAGCCGTATTTTCAGTTGTTTCAGTTTTGTTTGGCGCTGCTTCCTGAGAAACAGCCGGATTCAAAAGGTGTGTTTCAGTTTCCTGTTTCCATTGTTTATTGAATACACTGTCGCTTAATACCGGTTGCCTGTTATTGATGGCAAAAAGAAGAATTCCGCTAAGAATGATCATTGCTGCAATCATCAATAAATTTGATGCTGCAGTAGTTTCGCTGTTTTTAAATACCTGTGTTTTCATTTTAATTTCCTCCTGAATTTTAATTTACGTTGTTTTTAATTTCTCGAATAAATTCAAAGTAAAATTACAACCGGGGGAGGGGCAAAATCTACCTTAAAACTCCCAAAACATATCACTGTTTTTTTTGTGTGAACTGACCAAATAAACTGTGTATCCTGGAAAATAAAACGGAAATCACAAATGATGCAAATGATGTAACATTAATGGTGATTTTTCAAAAATTCAGAAGGCAACACACCATACAAATCTTTAAAACACTTGGCAAAATAAGAAGGGTTGTTAAAACCAACCTCGAATGTAATTTGTGCAATATTGCCAAAATTCTGTTTTATCAGGCTGGCAGCACGTTTTAAGCGTATGGTCCGAATAAAATCGCCGGGGGTTTGGTTGGTTAATGCTTTAATTTTTCTGAACAACTGCATCCTGCTCATGAACATTTCTTCCTCAAACTGCCTGACTTCAAATTCTGAGTTGCCTATGTTTTTTTCAATAATTTCCATTGCACGGGTTATGAATTTCTCGTCGGCTGATGTAACAGCAATATCTTTAGGTTCAAGATGCAGTTCGCGGGTAAAACGTTCGCGAAGTTTTTTCCGCTGCTCAATCAGTTTGGTTACCTGCAGCCGCAGTTCCTTTATGTTGAATGGCTTGGTCAGGTAAGCGTCTGCACCGGTTTCGAGCCCTGTTAACCTGTCGGCCATGCCCGATTTTCCGGTTAACATTACCACGGGAATATGACTGGTTTTTTCATCGGTTTTCAGATTTCTGCACAGTTCAATCCCATCCATTTCGGGCATCACAATATCGGTTATTACCAAATCGGGGATGTTTTTTAAGGCACTTTCCAACCCGGTTTTCCCATTTTCAGCCTGTTCAATATAGAAGCAGTCCTGCAAATTTTCGGCAATAAATTCGCGAATATCAGCATGATCTTCTGCTACCAGAATGTGGGGCAATGATTCTTTTCCCTTTTCTAAATCCTGAACATTGGCAACGTCATTAACAACATCTCCTGCATCTTTAATTTGCTGGGTTTCGCGTGTTTTTAAATTCATGTTTTGAAGTATATGAAATTCTTCGTCATTCAAATGTTCGGTACCAAGCGGCAAAGTAACCATGAATTTACTACCTTTTCCGACTTCGCTTTCAACCGTAATTTTACCGTGCATCAACTCAACCAGTTCTTTGGTAAGCGAAAGCCCTATTCCGGTGCCGATATTAATAGTTTCGTCATTAGTTTTTACCTGGTGAAACCTGTCGAAAATTTTGTTAAGTTCATCTTTTGGTATTCCTTTCCCATCATCTTCAACAAATAATTCCAATTTATTGGGCTGAGTGAAATTGACAAAGCAATTTATTTTTCCGTTTTTACCGGTGAATTTTATTGCATTCGAAACCAGGTTGTTGATTATTTTTTCGAGTTTTGAAGCATCAAAAATCCGGATGTTTTTTTCGTTGAGTAAACTGAACTGATAATTAATTAATTTTTGTTCGGCAAGCGAAGCGAAAGCTGCAAGCCGGGTTCTTAGGAATTTGTTAATGTCCTCCTCAACAAGTTCAAGTTTCATGCTTTTTGCATCGATTTTGGTTAAATCGAGCATCTGGTTTACCAATGTTAAAAGCGAGTCTGCATTTTTTCGCATCATTTTCACCTGTTTATGCGATGGTGTTTTCTCGGTTTCCGAAGAAAGCATTTGTTCGAGCGGGCCCAAAATTAAGGTAAGCGGGGTGCGCAACTCATGGGTAATGTTCGAATACAGCCGGTTTTTCAGTTCGTCCATTTCGGTAAGTAACCGGTTGGCCTCCTGTTTATGTTTGTAACTTCTGTAAAAAGCGAAAAACAGTAAAACAGAACCCATTAAACCCGTAATTGAAATGTACATTATCCAAAGTCGCAATTTCGATTTGTTTTCGAGGTTTTCCATTTCGAGGCCCGATATTTTTTGCAGGTTATCAAATTCAAGCCGGGCCAATTCCTGTTTCGATTTTTCCTTTTTTGATTCGGTTTGGTAAATATTTGATTCACCTAAATAGCGAAATGCCAGTTCGAACTTTCCCTTTTTAGCATAAAAATCGCTTATTAATTTCAAAAATCCTTCACGGTCTTCGATGGACAATGAATTGAAGGTATTTTTGTTTTTTATTATTTCAAGGGCTTCAAGCAGGAATGGTTCGGCGCTGTCAACCCTTTCAATTTCAAAAAGAAATTTGCCGTAATAATAAACCGCTTGAAATTTATCAGCCTCAGCGCCCTGAAACCGCGATATATTATAGCTTTGTTGAAAATAGAACAATGCCGAATCGTAATTATTTGCATTGTAAAATACCTCTGCAATATTTATAAAAGCATTTAATCTGTTGAAATCACCGAGAGATTGAAGCAAGGTTATTGATTTTGGAAGATATTGTTTTGCCAACTCAAATGAATCCTGCTCCGTAAGCATTCCCCCAAGGTTAAGATAAATCATACCTTCCCGTTTTTTATCATTCAATTCATTAAAGAGTTTGGCGCTCGCAACATAATTTTCAAACGAAAGTTCTAAAATTCCCAAATTGTCGTATAAAATTCCCAATGCATTGTGAACCATTGCAATAGCGGATTTATTTCCAACACTTTCAAAAATTTCCTTGCATTTTTTATAATCAAACAGACTTTTAAAATATTCACCTTCTGAATTAAGTCGTTTCCCACGTTGGTAA
>JBBIVS010000114.1:7328-9044 GCA_037439605.1 Draconibacterium sp.
GCCCTGTTAAATACCTGCTCTTGTTTTTTTCGGAGTATTCAATTAAATAACTTAGTCGATCAAGTGCAGATTCTTTATCGAAATTGTTTAAAACAACGTCGATTTTTAGCAATTGATCTCTTGCAACTGAATCTGTTTCAGAAAATTCATATTTTAGAATTAAGGAATCCAGTTCAGGTGTATTTTCAAATAATTTGACCTGAACTGAGGGAATGAAAAACAGGAATAATATAAATAGTAAAAGCATAATCTTAAATTCAGTTTTTTGCAGATGTTGTCATCTCAATTACTCCAAGCCTTTTCATTTTTTTTAGCCAGTTCAGAATTTCTGCTTTTGTAATATCCGAACCTGTTTTTGTAATAAAATCATCAATGCTCGATTCTGAAAGGCTTCGCAGCAGGAATTCATCGGTTTGATTTATCTGAAAACGTTTACATTTCTCAGGTGAACCGGCAACAATCAGATAGGTGTATCTTCCTTTTCTTTTCCTGATTTTTGTTGGGTCCCAGTTATTTTCCGATGGGATAACCTTGTTCAGTTTGTAACTGGTGGTAAGTATGTTCCATACCGGTGTTGGTATTATTTGAGGGCGATTTGTTTTGTTTTCGTTTTTTAACAGTTGTTTTATCATTTTCCATCGGTTAAACCGTGCAAGTATTAAACCCTGAAAAGCTTCAAATGCAAAAATGTCATTCAATTCTGGTGAGTCTATTCTGTGCTTATTTTCAAGCATGTACGCACGCAGAAATCTTACAGGGTGCGATATTATCGGGGTGTTTGAAAGGTCCTCTTTTTGCAGGGAATTGTACCATGTTTTAAAAACATTCAACAGTTTTATTCCTTCAATATCGTTTAAAAGAAGTTTTCTCAATAAAAAAAGTGTATTTCTGAACTGTGATAAACAGTTGATTATGTGGCATAAAAACGACATTTCGCTGTGTGATAATGTTTTTACGGGCAAATAATAAAACGAGCTGAAAATGCCGGGGAACTGGCATATAAGTTTCATTTCATCGTTGCTGCAGAAAGTATTTGAGAAATTCGAAAACAACCCGTCGAATTTTAATTCCGAATGATATTCGTTATACAGCGATGTCCCGGGCAAAAGTGAAAGTTCTGAAAATTGAACCAAAGCGCCGTTGGTTGCCAAATGCAGGGCACATTTCAATGTTTTCTCCAAATCGGTTGTTGTTTCATAAGGAAAACCAATGATAAACGAAGCATGCATATTGAGCCCTGTTTTACGGCAAATTTCTGCCACTGCGTAAGCTTTCCCGATTTTCAGGTTTTTCCTAATGCTCTTTTGTATTTTGTCCGAACCGCTTTCTATCCCAAAAAATATAGCCTCGCAGCCTGATTGTTTCATTTGAGTCAGCATTTTTTCGGTTACACAATCTATCCGTGCAGAACATGTCCATGTATAATTTATTCCTGCTTTTTTTTGCCCGGTTAAAGCTGTACAAAGTTCTTCAACAAATTTTTTATTCAGCGTAAACATGTCGTGGGCGAAACTGAATTTATTGATTTTTGAATTCTCAAAAGCAGAATTCATTTCATATAATATTCGTTTTGCCGATTTAACACGGTATTTTTTTGAGAAGAAATCGTTGGTTGTGCAATAAGTGCATTTAAACGGACAGCCCCTGCCCACATCGAGTTTCAATGATTTGCTGTTTGGAATTAAATCGTATGCCGGAACCGGTAATTGATCGAGG
>JBBIVS010000115.1:0-230 GCA_037439605.1 Draconibacterium sp.
TCGCCAGGCCCTGTTTTATTATTTCGTTGAAATTAAGGTATTCGCCCTCTTTTAAAGAATTCTCCGCATCGAAATATTTTTTTGCCAGCGCTTTGAACTCACTTGTATTTTCAGTGCCTATCCGAATTCTTATTTTCCGGTTTTTCCGGTAATCGAGATATATTGATGTATATGGCTGTTGGTAAGGTTTAGTTAATAAAGCCCCCTTTTTAATCTTATTATTGATGTGA
>JBBIVS010000115.1:243-7893 GCA_037439605.1 Draconibacterium sp.
ACGGCTTCAATGTGCTTGCAGGTTCCAAGTCCGTTGGTTTTGAAATCATTACATTCGCAAAAATTCGCACTGTTGTCGTTACTTCGCAAAGCAATTTTGTACGAGAGTTTCGTTTCGGGGTTATAAACCCGGTAATCGGTGAATACAGTTTTGTTTTGAAGTTTTTCAATTCGAAAATGATGACTTTCGGCAAATTGTTTACGCAGTGCATACTGCCATTCTTCAATACTAAAATCATCAGGCTGCCGGTGGTATGACACTTTCTTATACCGTTTGTTAATTTTTTCGAGATCCATTTTTGCTTTTTTTTCAAAAATACATTTCCCAAAAAGGCTGTACAAAAAAAGTTATTGCAGATTTATAAACAGTTTAAACCGGTTTGCGTTTGGTTACTTTCCAATGCAGAAATTCTTAAAAATATGCCCCAAAACTTCCTCTGTGCCTACTTCCCCTGTAATTTCGGCCAAATAATGCAGGCATTCGCGGATATCCTGGGCAAGAAAATCGCCGGTAATTCCGTTGTCAAGTCCGCCTAAAACCCTGATAATGGCTTCGTGTGCATTTTTCAAAATTTCAAAATGACGGGCGTTGGTTACAATTACATCTTCCTGATTAACAGCGTCGATATTTACCGAGTGTATCATAATTTCAATCAGCTCTTCCAGGTTTTCTTTCTTTTTGGCAGCAATAAAAATCAGCTTTTCATTGTCGTTTAATTCGGTAACTTGCATTTGCTGAATGGTTTCATGCAATCCGGAATCAATTTTATTGGCGACAATTATCAATTTCTGATCGCCGGAAAGCCGTTTCCGTATCTTGTCAACACGCTGTTTTACAATAGGGTAGGGGTTTTGCATATCTACAACCAGCAGAACAACGGTTGCCAGATTTAACTTATTGTAACTCCGCTCAATCCCGAGATTTTCAATGTGGTCTTTTGTTTCACGAATTCCCGCCGTGTCGAAAAACCGAAATGCAGTTCCGTGAATATTTACCACATCTTCAATTACATCGCGCGTTGTTCCATGAATATGAGAAACAATTGCTTTTTCCTCATTGAGCAAAGCATTCAAAAGTGTTGATTTTCCAACGTTTGTTTCTCCTACAATGGCAACCGGAATTCCGTTTTTTATGGCATTCCCCAGTTGAAACGAATCCTTAAGTTTTCGCAGCAGCGATTCTATTTTTTCGGTTAAGGCGCGCAACTGACTGCGATCAGCAAATTCAACTTCTTCCTCGGCAAAATCGAGTTCAAGTTCAATCATTGCCGTAAAATGAAGCAGTTGGGCGCGCAAATCGTTTATTTCCTTTGAGAAACCACCGCGCATTTGATTAATTGCAAGTTTATGCGCAGCATCATTCGACGATGAAATTACATCGGCAACTGCTTCGGCCTGAGATAAATCCATTTTACCATTTAAAAATGCCCGTTGCGTAAATTCGCCTGGCAAAGCCAACCTGGCGCCATTTTCAACTAAAACTTCAAGTATTTTTTGTTGAATAAAAACCGAACCATGACACGAAATCTCAATAATATCTTCACCTGTAAACGAGTTTGGAGTCCGGAAAATGGCAACAACAACTTCATTTTTAAAAACAATTTGCCCAAAATGTAAAGTATTGGCTGGCTGTTCGGCTAGGATTTTATTTTTATTCGGACTTTTAAAAACCTTGTCTGCAATTTGAATGGCTTCACTTCCCGAGAGACGAATTACGGCAATTGCCCCGATTCCCGGAGAAGTTGAAATAGCGCAGATGGTAGATTGGTCGAACATATTTTGATTCAATTTTGTTGAAAATAATTAACCAAAATTAAATAACTAATTACTCCTTGTTTATTTTTTCTGCAAAATGAAACCAGTTCTTTTATCATTTAGCTCAAACTTATCTAACGTCAGATAGTTTGTCTCGAAATCTTCAAATTTTAAATATGATTCATCAACAATAATATAATCTCCCTGAACTAAACTTTTTGTTATATATTCCGGACTTAATTCTTCTGGAAAACGATATCCAAGTTTTAAAAAATCAGGCGATTTATAACGACATAAATAGTAATATGCAGGCGAAATTGCCTGGAGATACACTTTTTCACCTGAAGGAATAATTTTAGTAAGTTTTTCTGTTCTAGTTAACTGATGGTTTAAACGTTTACTTCTGTGAATAAACCTGTCGGTCATAATTGGAACAGTAGTAATCAGGAATATTAAAGAAAGAAGGATCAGATATCTGTGAAATTCAACCTGTTTTGCCGAATCCAGATTGCTGATAATTAGAGGAATAAGCATTAAAATATATGGGGCAATTAATTGGTAATAATGTCTGTAACCTGCAAAAACCAATTGGATACATGATCCGGAAATCAACAGAATTACAAAAATTAAATCTTTGTTTAATTTAGGTCTGAATTTTCGGGTTGCAAAAACAATCAGCAGTAAAACAAGGGGTAAATCAATTATAAATTTATAAATAGATTTGAAGAAATGAGGTAAATCATACCCAATTCCGGTAATAATCTCTTTTCCGGTAATATAATTAATGCTGAGAAGTTTTAAAAGAATATTATTCAACGGAATTTGGAGAAAAATCTGATATAGAATAATAATCAAAACAGGAAACATGATACCAGCCGAAAAAATAATAACTATTGAAACTAAATTTTTCAGGTTATTCCTGAATGAATAAATATACCATACCATGCCAATCGCAACTGTAATTCCGTATTGTTTTGCATAAAAAGCAAAAAAACAACTCAATCCTGCCAAAAACAACCAAATATAATTTTTATTGACAGACCACTTTTGAATTAATAGAATTCCGGTAAGTTGAAATAACAATACGAATGGTTCGAGTTGAATATTGGCACCATCGAGTTCAAAAAGCGATACTAACAATATTAATGAAATAAGTTTCGCAATTGGTTTATCTGTTTTGAAGTTACATAGTATGAAATAAAAAAGAAGTGTAGAAATAAAATAAAGGATAACAATGAATAAAAAAATGAAATAAAGACTAATTGAAGGATAAATATCAAAAATAATGGACAAAATAAACATTGCCAGTGGAGTGTATGCAACATTTAAATCTTTGTAATATGAAAATCCATTATGAATATCCCATGCATATTTTAAATAAAATCCTGAGTCATGGTTCAAAAAAGGAATCCCAATGGTTGAAATAATAAAACCTGTCAAAAGAATTAAAAGGAAAATTTTGAGCCATCTATATTCTGATTTGGTTAAAACAAGATAAATTTTATCGATTTGATTCATATGTTTGTTTTTTTACCTTACCAAAGCCTAATATATTATTCGAATATGTCTTCTTAAAATTGTTAAAAAGTACCATTAGATAAATGCAAATTATCTATCTGTATTTCTCAAGATTTTGTCTGAAATAAGAAATGGTTAATTTTAATCCATCATAAAGTGATGTTCTTGGAAACCAACCAGTTTCATTTTGTATTTTACTAAAATCACCATAAAAATCACCAATATCAATATGCTTTAATGTTTCAGGGAACGGAACACACTGATAGCTTCCTTTTCTGTTAATTTCTATCAATAAATCAGCTGTTTCTATGAGCGATCTGGGATTGTTATCTCCAAGATTAAAAATGGTTCCAGCAGGCAAATCTTTTAAAGCAACAGTAATAAGTGCTTCAACAACATCATCTACAAAATTGTAATCTCTGATTTGTAGTCCATTTCCATAAATCAAAATCGGCTTTTCTTCTAAAAGGTTTCTAATCCAGATTCCTAGAAAAGTTTGCCTTGCATCTTTTATTCTCATGCGCGGGCCATATGTATTTGTTAACCGCAATATAGATGTTGAAATGCCATGAACTCTGTGATAGATAATGTGATACCATTCTCCTGAAAGTTTATTTATCCCGTTTATATCAGCCGGATTGTGCGGATGATTTTCATCGACAGGCAGATATTGGGGTTTCCCATAGATTTGCCTGGTACTTGCAAAAATAATCTTTATTGTTGGATTATACTTGCGGCAGGCTTCAAGAATTGACAATTGAGCCTTGGCATTAATCTCAAGATCCGGAAAAGGATTAACCATTGAATCCAAATGGCTGGTTTGTCCGGCAAGATTAAAAAAATAATCCTGTTCCTGAACCAAATAGTGCATTGAATGTGGATCTCTAACATCTGAGATATTTACATTAACCCGATTTTTAATAGGCTCGATATTCCATAAATTACCACCGTATTCAGGAATAAGGCTATCAACAATGGTAACACAAGCACCAAAATTAACCAATTCAATGGCGAGATTTGAACCAATAAAACCCAAGCCGCCTGAGATTAAAACCTTCTTGTCTTTAAATTGCAATCGATTAATCATTGATTAGAAAGATATGTACTTCACAAAAATATGAATATTGAATCTATTTCAAAATGAATAATTCTGTTTCAAAGAATTTTGGAATTTAATATTGAGATTTGAATTTTTTAAAATAAATTACTTGTAATTCAACACACCTTAATTTCTTTTTTCGAAACCAGACATTTAACAGCCGTTCAGCAATAAATCCAAATATTCTTTGCTGGTAACCGCTATATCTACTTATATCAACACTTCGTTCAAATTCAAAAAGAACATCAAACCACCAGGTCATAAATTCCTGAAAATGTTCATCTTTCAAAATAAACATGTTATTTGCATACAATCTTTTATCCTTAAGAACTTCATGCAATGCTTCAATATAATCAGGATATTTTTTGTATATTATTGATTCAATCAGTTTCAAATCTCCGATGTCATGATACCGAGCGAAATGAGTTTCAACCGAACAATTAAGTTTACGTGTTTGAGGTAAAATAACATCATATTTTTGAAAAAGAAATTCAATTTCTGTTTGATTGATAATCCTTGGAACAAAAAGTTGTGTATTATTAGTGTAAATTAAACCATGTCGCTTTTTATGCAATCCTATCAGAAAGTAGGACAAACGTTTAAATTGATACAAAAAAGGTTCGGGTTGAGACGTAAAATAGCGGCGGTAGTGACAGGCACCGGTAATATTTTGAAGGGTGTTTTTCCAAACCCAGTAAATGCCGGTCAATTCGCTGTAGTATTTATTTTTAGCCGAGATGTTTTCACCTGTATCGTCACCGGTAATGGCGCAATTTTTAAATGAACCGTTTTTACCTGAAAAAATTGGGAAATAAATTGGATCACGGGTAATAATGCGACCAGGCTTGTAATAAAATGAAAATATTTTAATTGACGGACTATCCATTTAAAATAAATTTTGGCTAATGTATTACTTGATTTTATTCCCTCCAAGAAATCTGTCAGAGATTTCAATCAAAAAGAATTTTAGCTAGTGAAATATAAAGTGAGTAAAACAAGTTTTAGTTTAAGTAAAATAAGGTTGAAAGTTTTATATGATACTTACCTAAGACTATATCTGCTTTACGAATCCATTTTTCAATATGTTGCCGGGAATGAACTGTTTATTGACTTATGTTTATTGCTAAAACGGACTCAAAATATCTAAAACCGATTTATCGGAAGTATAATCGGAATGGGATTTGGTTTGTTTAAATCATTCATTTTAAAATTGTTTGATTAGTAAACGATACAAAGTGAACAAAAAAAATGGGAAAACAGGTATTTCATTTGTTTTGGTCAGGACTCACCGTAACTTTCAAAAAATGTTTTTTTTAAGCCATTCGGCAGAATTCTCAAAATTAGGCGCCCAGGCTAAATTTTAACTTTGTAAAAATTAAATCATCTTTTAACTTCTCTAATAAAAAAAGAAACATCCCAGTCATTGCATCCATATTCCGCAAGTAAACGCTCCCAATATTCTTTCTTCCCAAAAACTGAACGCCAGCTTTTTTTGAGAACAACCTTTTTCTTAATTAGCGGATAATTTTTTTTTATTAGCTCTGTGTAATGTGAATGTGTTATGTTTTTGTCTTTATTCTTGTGCTTGGCTAATACAGAACGACTATTAATATAAGAGTCACTTTTTAAATCCTTACTGTATAAGAACTGACTTAACCCAATTTCCCAGTGGTTTATTACCAACCGGCGAAGTTTTTTTAGGTCTTTTTCATTTAAAATATGTTGAATATCAATAGTGTTGAAAAATGGATTAAGGTATTTTATCGCACTTTCATTAAAAACTATGAAATGACTTTGAATATGGTAATTCTCCGGATGAGTTGAGAACCAAGGTTTTTCGTTTGAATCAATTAATCCCCAAAAATCAGATTGTGTATTTTTGCCCCATTTGAAAATCGAATCAAGTTTATTAAATAAAATGTTAGAATCATTTATACATGCAATTTGAGAATAATTTGAAGGTTGAATTGTTTGAAAAACCTTATAAAACATTCCCAAATCATAACCTTCGTTTTCTAAAATCTGAATGTCAACATTCCCATTAAAACTAGGTTGATTATTAAAATTTCTTCGGTTGGTTGCCATAATTACTTCATCAAAATATTTCGATAATTCATTAACATAGACCAACACATACTGCAGAATATATGGGAGATTGCTGAAATGTGTAAAAATGCAAATACTTTTTTTAATTGACATTGTAAATAACACTTATTTATTTGGTTTAAAACCAGTGCTTAATTTGCTTATTTTTTGTTTGAAAGCGAAAATAAATATAATTTTTGAATTTTTGATTTTCAGTTTTTCTTGTAGTTTTAGGCAATTAAATCCGGATTCCTGGTAATTTTAAAGTGAAAATATCGGTTTCGCATATTTTGTTATTTTTGCCACCAGGTTGAAAACTCATTAAATAGAATATTTAGAATGAAACTACTTGAAGGAAAAACAGCGATTGTCACAGGCGCTTCGCGCGGAATTGGAAAAGCAATTGCACTTAAATTTGCACATGAAGGTTGTAATATTGCATTTACCGACCTATTTGAAGACGAAAATATGAAAACTACTGAAGCCGAATTGTTGGCATTGGGAGTAAAAGCCAAAGGTTATGCATCGGATGCAAGTAAATTTGAAGATACAGACAAAGTAGTAAACGAGATTGTTAATGACTTTGGCCGGATTGATGCCCTGGTAAATAATGCCGGAATTACTAAAGACACTTTATTGATGCGAATGACTGAAGAGCAGTGGGATTCAGTAATCAATGTAAACCTCAAATCGGTTTTTAACTTCACAAAAGCTGCTCAAAAAACCATGTTAAAGCAAAAGAGTGGCTCAATAATAAATTTAAGCTCTGTAGTAGGTGTCAGTGGAAATGCCGGACAGTCGAACTACTCAGCTTCGAAGGCCGGAATTATCGGATTTACAAAATCGATTGCCAGGGAACTCGGCTCCAGGGGAATCCGTTCAAATGCAATTGCCCCAGGATTTATTATCACCGAAATGACAGCTAAAATCCCTGAAGATGCCCGCAAAGCATGGGAAGAATCCATTCCGCTGAAACGTGGCGGCACACCCGAAGAAGTTGCCGGAGTTGCGGTATTCCTGGCTTCTGGCTTATCGTCTTATGTAAGCGGTCAGGTGATTAAAGTTTGTGGTGCAATGAATACATAAATTGGTAAATAAAACGTAAAAAAGAATATAAATTGTTTTAATAAGAAGGCTACTGGACTTTGGGTAGCCTTTATTTTTTGATACCAATGAATAGTTTTTGTAAAGGTG
>JBBIVS010000115.1:7903-9023 GCA_037439605.1 Draconibacterium sp.
ATGTAAATTCACCTTTTCTGTGGCTTATCTTTAAATTTCAATATTCCGTATGAAACTTCAGATAGAATGGTATTTTTTTTCAAAAAATTTATCCTTAAATTGTATACTTCAACTGAGGGATTAACATAATGATAGACAAATCAATTGCTTATCGTTTAAGCATCTATATATCGCTTGCCGTAATAGGTGTTTTTCTGACCTTTATAATATTTGCATATTACTTTAACAGGAATATTATAAAAAGTAATATCGAAAGCAAAGCAACCAGGCTGGGATATGAAGCAATGATGCTGGGCGAAAGACAACTCGTTTCAACAAAAGAAATCACCGTAAATATTTCGGAACAGATCCTGTTTTTTGCACAACATAATAATGTTGATTTTTTAGTTGATAACCTTCTGAAAAAATATGTTTTCTTAAATGCCATACATATCAACATCGATTCGGTTGTCCCAAATCTCAAGTACAGAAATTATTATTATGTTAGAACAAAAGATTCTATACGTGCCCAAAAAGAAAATGGCCTTTATTACCATTGCCAAATTGAAAGAGCAATTTTTGAAGATATCTCATCGGGAAGAATTCCGGGATGGACAAGTGTTTTTCACTGCGAAAGAAATAATAATCAGGTAATATCATATTACTCCCCAATAAATATTCAGAACAGCAATAACGAATTTGTTACGGTAGGTTCTGTAATTACCGAGTTGTCGTTATCAGAAATAAACGATTCTATTAACAGCCTAAAATTAGGCATAAATGGTTATAGCTTTATAGTGTCGAAAGATGGCACATATCTAACCCATCCATATAAAGATTTTATTCAAAATAAAAAACTATTCGATATAACAAAAAAAGAATATAAAACAACAAATGCCGAAATCAGCAAAATTCTTGAAAATGGTAATTCGGGTTTTGTAATTGCATACCCCGAATATTTGAATTACCAAAAATCGTGGGTTTATTATACACCCATAAAAGAAACCGGTTGGATGCTTATTTTAGTTGTACCTTACAATGAATTATTTCTGCCACTTTATTTATTAATACTAAGAATGTTATTTTTTTCTGTTTTGGGAATACTGATTATTTTCTTTATAGTCACATATATCTCCAACAA
>JBBIVS010000116.1:0-223 GCA_037439605.1 Draconibacterium sp.
TCTTCAAGCCAATCACCATCATTTATTCTGAATGTGTAAAACTTACCTTCGTAATCACCCTTTAAAACAGCAGTCCAAACTCCGTTTCCGGCAGACTGAAGATTGGTTTTGTGAAATGAGTTACTCTCCTCTCCGTCTTTAAACAACCTCAATTCAACAATATTTGCTGTTGGGGCCCAGATTTTAACAACCGTTTTTTCGGGACTCCAGAAAACTCCCAAAT
>JBBIVS010000116.1:251-8984 GCA_037439605.1 Draconibacterium sp.
GAAAAATCAACCTGATTAAATTTCCAAGTCCGCATTTTAAAATCTGATTAGTGTTTTGCGAATATAAACGGCCGATTTACCCAATTGCTTGCCTTTTACATTGAAAATTGAAATTTTTACTTTTGGATAACGTTTTAGCTTTTTATCGTACGAATAGAAATGGTTTAAATCGATATTCAACTGATGTGTTTTTCCTTTTTCAAGATAAAGCGGGTAAAAGGTGCGCCCATCTGTGCCCTTTAACCTGAATTTCCGTTTCAGCCAGAAACTATCAAAAACCAGCATTGGCCGGTCTAAATCAATGTCGGTATTCCCTGTGTTGATAACTTCCAGTTTTACGTTATCAGGGTAATATAAACGGTCTTTCTTTAACTCAATTTTCACTTTTTCGCGCACAAATAACGGGGTTCTTTTCTTTCCTGTTAAATTTACGTAGATGAGGTACATTACAATCACCAAAAATAAAATCACCAAAAACCAGATTAATTTGTCGCCATCGGGGCCAATCTCGTTTTGAGCAAAAATTTTCAGAGTTGAACCAAGAAGGATAAAAAGGAGTAAATATTTCTTTTTAAAAACCATAACTTCCGCAAAAATAAAAGAAAATTAACCTCAGTCAACCTTAACGAAATATTGTTTTTGAATTACTGAAATATGTTTATTTCAAGAGAATAACCCTGTTCAGTTTTAATAAATTTAAAGTTGACTTTTTAATGAAAGTGTGGGGATAATTATTCGCAGGTGCAGGTATGTAAACTATCCACTATCTTGCTCAGAATTTCGTACTTAAGGAAATAGAATGTGTTCTTTCCCTCGCGCCTGGCACAAAGAACACCTTTGTCTTTTAAAATGCCCAGGTGATGAGAGGTTGTTGATTGTTCAATACCCAATAATTCGTGGATTTCGGTAACGGTTAATTTTTTACCGCCTTCAAGGTGTTTTAATATGGCAATACGCATTGGGTGTGCCATTGCTCTGAGCATATTTGCGGCTATTTCAAGTTTATCAATATCTAACTCCTTGATTTTTAACATTATTTGAAACTTTAATAAATGCAAATATATAAATATTTAATATTAATACTATCTCCCCGATTTAATTTGAAATTATTTTGAATAAGCCTGTGTTTTTTTACTTTTTTTACATAAATATTTCCTTTTTTCACCGAAATTATTTTATGTTCGTTCCGAAATAAAAAAAGAGCAGTTTACCATTCAATGTCAACAATAAATAAAATTAAATCACCGATTGAACAGGAGTTGAGGGATTTTGAACCCTATTTTAAAAAATCGTTGAAAAGTGATATTCCGCTGCTTTCAACCATTCTGAATTTTATTTACCGTTCGAAAGGGAAACAACTCCGTCCGATTTTTGTCTTTTTATCGGCAAAACTACATGGTGAAACCAACGAATTTTCGCAATTGGCTGCCTGTTCAGTCGAATTGCTTCATACTGCAACTCTGGTACACGATGATGTTGTTGATGAGTCGTACGAACGTCGCGGAACTTTTTCGGTAAATGCTCTCTGGCGAAATAAACTGGCAGTTTTGGTGGGCGATTATATTCTTGCCAAAGGGCTGCAACTTCAGCTTGAACATCAAAAATACAACTTTCTGCACCTGATTTCGCGGGCTGTTCAGGATATGGCCGAAGGGGAAATTCTGCAAATGAAAAAAAGCAGGAAACTGGGTATTAACGATGAGGTTTATTTCGAAATTATCCGTAAAAAAACAGCTTCGCTCATTGCCACCAGCATGGCAATTGGTTCAGCATCGGTAACCGGCAACGATGAAATTGTGGAAAAAATGTACCGAATCGGGCAGGATGTTGGCATTGCCTTTCAAATTAAAGACGATATTTTTGATTATCAGGCCAAGGGAATTATTGGTAAACCAACGGGTAACGATATCAAAGAAAAGAAAATCACACTTCCGCTGCTTTATGTTTTAAACAATTCAGAATCGGGCGAACGAAAAAGAATTCTGAGTTTAATAAAACACAAAAACAAAAATTCGGCTGTTGTAAAAGAACTCATTCAAATGGTTATGGAAAAAGGCGGACTTGAATATGCCGAACAAAAAATGAACGAATTTAAGGAAAAAGCCATCAACGGATTAAAGCAATTTGAAGATTGCGAAGCCCGGCGCTCGCTGATTGAATTAATGGAATATATAACCACCCGGAAACAATAAACCCGGATGCACTATTTAAATTCAATTGTGGTTGTTCCAATATTATTCCCGTCAGCAAACAAATCGATGGTGTAAGTACCAACCATTAAGGGCGCTTCACCGTTATTATCCCAGAAAATATTCACTGGTAAATCCTGTCCTTCATAGTTTACTTCGCGCATTGCCGAAAACGGGATTTTCAAATCTTCGAATTGAAACAGATCGTTGGGCGATTTGGTCATTAAAAGTTGATCGGGCCGCATTATCCTGACATAGATATTTTTCGGGCCCCGTTTCGAGGTTACGTTTTTGCCAAGTACAAACGAGATTCTGATTATGGCAGTCCGGTTGGCAAATTTTGTCTCCTTATTACGCGTGTTCAGCCCCTCTGCAATTAATTCACGTGCTTCGAGCTGGGCGGCACGTTGCAGGTTTTTTTGAAGATTATCTTTTTCCTGGCTTAATTGCTCTTTTTCAATTTCAGCCTGTTTAAACTGCTCTTTTACCTGAGTGTTTTCGGCCATTAACTGTTCGTTTCGTTTGTTTAGCGAGTCGATTTGCACAACAAAATCGCGCATGATTCCCCTGAGAGTGGTTACCTGCTTTTGGTAATCCGAAATTTTCTCGTAACTCACCCTTTTGGTTTGTTCCACTTCAATTAATAAATCACGCACCTTTGCCTGTGCAATAATCAACTGTTGGTTAATGGTATCGTTTTCGGTTTTAAGCATATCGTAACCGGCAACAATTTGGGTCAACTCCTGCTGAATGGAATCTTTTTCGGCAGTAATATCTTTAATCATTTTACCATGTTCCCGGCGTTGCATGAAAAATAAAACCAGCAATACAACTAAAATTGCCGATAGTACAACAACGATAATATTATTCCGCAGGTTTTTTGATTTTTGTTTTTGTATGTTGTCAAATTCGCTCATTATTTACAGTTGAGTTCTTTTTTCAATTAAACCGTAGGGTTAAAACTAATTTTCCACCCTGATTAATCAAGTTATTATATCATCAATAACGATGTAAAATTAAAAATCTTTTTAACCAAATCAGAAAAACCGCATTACTGCGCCACTTTTTTCACCTCGGATGAAAGATTTTCGAGAGCTGAATCGGCTTCTTTCAGCGCATCGGCAATCAAATCGCTGTAAAATGCTTTTACCAGTTTCGGGTTATCTTTTCCGTCGGGGTGACTTGCCCTGATTCTTAATTCGCGATGCTTACGAATTACATCACCTGCAATTTTTAAAATTGCCTCACTATCAACTTTTGAATTGTGCTCAAGCACCGAAAAACAATCATTCAAAACCAGTGACATTAATACATCGATGTCCTTCTTTAAATCCTTTACACTTGCCATATCAATTTCGATTTATTTCTAAAGATAGCTTATTTTAGCGGAAAAATGTTATCCGCTATCTCATTATTCCCGATCCACCGCTTCCCTGCATAAAGTTTTGCATTTGTTCAGGTTTGGTTTCCTTTTCTTTTTCTTTGCGGGCTTTTTCTTCGGCCTCTTTACGTTGTTTTTCCTCTTCTTCGAGGTCACGTATTTTTTTGATAAATGATTTATTTGGAGTTAAATCATAAGGTATTTCTATTTCCCAATTCGACCGTACTTTCACTACATTGTTAATGTAAGTAACCATTTCGGGTTGAACTTTATCCTGAAAACTTCCGGTATCCCATTTCCCATTCCCGTTGCGGTCGTATATCATTTTTATTTTGTATTTATCGGGCTTTAAATAATCGAACAAAACTTTCCCGTTTTGAAGGGTTGTTTTCTGAACTACAACTTTCTCATCGGGAGAATTGGTTAAAAGCTGAACGATAACCGGCATTTCAATTCCTGTTAAATTCATCGATATTGCTCCATAAAAATCTTCTTCACGGGCCGAGAATTTTAAATTTAATTTCCGGCTCGTAATTCCAAAAATGTTTGTAAAAGCAGCCGAATCAATCTCGAGTGTATATTTTTGTTCAGGCTCCCAACGAAATGGAATATTATACTTCCGATATTCGATTGTATCTTTTTCGAATTTAAAATTCAAAGGTTTTTTAAGTGTATCTTCAGATAAAAAAAGAGCAATTTTGGTACTGTCGTATTCAAAAACCGGTTCAGGGAAAATAAGCCCGATGCTCTTGTTCAACTCCACAACCGAACTACTGACATCGGTTTGCAGAACAAACTGGACAACAGGCTCAGGTGTTTCATTTTCGCCATCCGATTTTTTCTTTTTCTTTGATCTTTCATCCACTTTATCAACAAAATTCATCGAAACAGTGTCTCTTTTCAAAAAAAGCTGCTTTGCAGAATCCAACTGAAGATAACAAACTTCCATCAGCAACGTGTCCAATCGGGCTACCGTTGTGTCGGCAATCCAAACAATCAGGGAGTCAACATTTTCGTTTTTTTCAATCTGAAACCAGTTTTTAGCGTCATGATTTATTAAATTAAGTTCGAACGAATCCCTGACCGATTCATTGAACACAAACGTGCATTTATAACGAGTATCTCTTTTGTACGAATCGAGGAACTGGTCAAAAATATCTTCGGTAAATTGTTGTAAATAAACAGGTTCAGGATAAAAATGGGTATGCCCCATTACTACAATTGTGTCGGTGGATTTATATATTGTATCCAGTTCTTCAATATATTCCGACGAAGGAATGATTAACGAATCTTCAAAAGCGATTTCCTCCGCCCCTTCATCGTACAATAAATTGTTATTCGCGTCATTCAACGAAAAGAGATGATATTTACCCGGAGCAATATTGTCGAACATAAAAATACCTTCCTTATCAGTTTTTGCAATATAATTTGGCCTTACACGGTAAATTGCAGAATCGTGCAAATTGTTGTGCAATAAAACCAGACCTTTGTCAACGGGTTCAAGGTTAAAAGCTTTCATAAGGCGGCCCGAAACGCGGAGCGAATCGAAAACATTGCCTGTGCTAAACAAAAAACGGAAATTTTCTAGTTCGTTTTTTTCATTATTATCGGTAATTGAATTTTTAAAATCAATCGAATAGGTTGCGCTGTCTTTTAATACTTCATTGAATTCAATAATTAAAGTTTTTGATTTTGTTCGGATAATGGGTTTTTTTATCATCGGAGGCGAAATAACCAAAGCTTCCGAGATGGCTTCGGTTGTAATATATTCGTTAAAAGTAATTTTAACGCTGTTTCCATTAAAATTGAGAGATTTATAAACAGGTTCGGTTTTAACCAAAACAGGTGGTATTGTATCTTTTGGGCCGCCAACCGGCATTCCGGGGTTTGCACACGACGAAATAATTACGATCCAGGCCAGCGCCGCAACTATGATAACCGGTATTTTGCCTTTCAAATTCATGCTTTATTAAACGGACTACAAACATACAAATTCCTGTAAACATTGAAAGTTACGAGTTGTTAAATAAAACCTGTGGCGTTAATCTATTGATTTTGTAATATTCCTTCTTTAATTGTAGCTTTGATTAAAAATTTGACGATGCATACGATTAGATTACGTGTTGACAATAAAATTTACAAAAACCTGATGTGGTTTCTTGGCAGGTTTAGCAAGGATGAAATTCAGATTGAAGAAGAGACAGATCAATTTATCTCAACCAGACAATACCTGGAAAAAGAATTAAGAGTTATTGAAGAAGGAAAAGCTGAATATATAAGTGTTGAGAAATTAAACGATGACCTTGAGACAATTTTGAAATCTCATGAAGATTGAAATTACCTTATCCTTTCGGGAAAAGCTTGGTAATCAATTGAAGTATATTTCCAGAGATAAACCAGAGGCAGCCCGGAAGTTTAAAAAAAAGATAATTAAAAAAATTAATCACCTCGCGCAAAATCCTTATTCCAACAGAAAATCAATATATTTCGACAGGTCTGATATCCGCGACCTGATATTTAAGGGTTACACCGTTGTTTATAAGATTGACGAAACAAAGAAGACAATATTCGTTTTCGGTTTTACAAAGTTTGAAAATAATCCTTTTAGTTAATTTTATAAAAACAAAACACGGAATTCGGATGAAAATGAGCTAACTTGTTCTGCCATAAAAAATACCAAAAATGTCAAAAAACAAAAAGAAAAAAGGAGGTTTTAAAAACATAAAACCTGAAACTTTTAACAAAAAGAAACTGAAGAACTCGATAGTTACCATCCTTTACGGAGATCCCGGCAAAACATTAAATTACAAGCAATTATCGACCTGGCTCGGAATAAAGGACATGGAAACCCGCAAACTGGTAAACGTGGTTTTGCAGGAGCTGCATGACGATGGTTATGTTGACCAGGTTGCCCGTGGAAAGTATAGATTAAAAGCAAAATCGGGGACTGTTGTGGGAACTGTTGATTTGCAACCGCAGGGTTTTGCCTACGTTAACAGCGACGAAGTTGAAAGGCCGGTACTTATTTCTTCGCGTAACCTGAACCATGCGATGGCCGGTGATAAAGTGCGTGTCAGATTATTTGCATTGCGCAAAAAACATGATTTGGAAGGAGAAATTCTGGAAATCATGGAGCGTGCCAAATCTGTATTTGTTGGTACCATTCAGATTTCGAGAAATTTTGCATTTCTGATACCCTCAGGAAAAGTTGGGTTCGATATTTTTATCCCGATCGACAAATTAAAAGGCGCCAAAAACGGACAGAAAGCCGTTGCCGAAATTACCGAATGGCCCGCTAACGCCCGCAGTCCGATTGGCGAAATTAAAGACGTGCTTGGCGACGCAGGGAATAACGATGCTGAAATGCACGCCATTCTTGCCGAATTTGAATTACCGTACAAGTTCCCTGAAAATGTGGACCGGGTTGCAGAGAATATCCCGCTCGAAATACCTGAAGAAGAAATCAAAAAAAGAAGAGATGTGCGCGGCGTCACCACATTTACAATCGACCCGGCCGATGCCAAAGATTTCGACGATGCGCTCTCGGTACAAAAACTGAAAAACGGGAATTGGGAAGTCGGAGTTCATATTGCCGATGTAACTCATTATGTAACGCCAAACTCGATAATTGAGGATGAAGCCCAAAGCAGGGCAACCTCGGTTTATCTGGTTGACAGGGTTGTTCCAATGTTACCCGAGCGCCTTTCAAACGGAGTTTGTTCACTCAGGCCAAACGAAGATAAACTTTGCTTTTCGGCTATTTTTGAATTAACGGAAGATGCAGAATTAATAAAAGAATGGTTTGGAAAAACCGTGATCTATTCCAACCGCCGTTTTACTTACGAAGAGGCCCAGCAGATAATTGAAACCAGCGAAGGTGATTTTTCTTCGGAAATGCTGACTTTAAACCAACTTGCCGGTAAATTGCGGGATAGCCGGTTTAAAAAAGGTTCAATCGGATTTGAGCGGGTTGAAATCAAGTTTGAAATTGATGACAAAGGCAAACCACTTTCGGTTTATTTTAAGGAGGCAAAAGATTCGAATAAACTGATTGAGGAATTTATGTTGCTGGCAAATAAAAGAGTTGCCGAATTTGTTGGAAAAACAGGCGAACATAAAACCTCTAAAACCTTTGTTTACAGGATTCATGACAAACCAGACCCTGACAAACTGGTGAATTTCAATACTTTTATCAAGCGCTTTGGTTACGGCATTCTGTTAACAACTCCGAGGGCAATTTCACAGTCGCTCAACAATTTACTGGATAAGGTAAAAGGCCGGAAAGAGCAAAACCTGCTCGAAACACTTGCCATCAGAACCATGGCCAAAGCCGCCTATTCAACCCGGAATATTGGTCATTATGGTTTGGCATTTGAATATTATACACATTTTACTTCTCCAATACGCAGGTACCCCGATATGATGGTACACCGGTTGCTCGAAAAATACCTTGCAGGCGGCAGATCGGCAAACGAACAGAAATACGAAGATTTATGCAAACATTCCTCCGATATGGAAACCCGGGCTGCCAATGCCGAAAGGGCTTCAGTAAAATACAAACAGGTTGAATTTATGCAGGACCACATTGGTAAAATTTACCCCGGAGTTATTTCGGGTGTAACTGACTGGGGTGTTTTTGTTGAACTTGAAAACAAAATTGAAGGAATGATTCCGATTCGGGAACTAGATGACGATTTTTACATTTTCGATGAAAAAAATTATATGCTTGTTGGCCGGCATTCGCACAAGACATACCAGTTGGGCGATGAAATAACCGTAAAAATCTGGCGCACAAATCTGGAAAAAAAACAACTTGATTTTCAACTTGCTAACAAAGATTTTTAAGCATTTTTCGAATATTTGAAACGCCTTTTTCAAGTATTTAAAGGCGTTTTGAAGTTTTCACATTTGTTGTCGTCTGCACAGGTAAAAAGTTCAAAAATTGTTTTTCGGGCAAAATAAATGGTTATATTTACGCCCTGTTTTAACAAAGTAATAATTTAAAACATGCAAACCAAAAACGAAAACGGCTTTAAAAAAGATCTCAACAGGGAAAGTATCTTAAAAATTGCCCGCGAAATTTTCAGCAAATACGGATTTAAAAAAACCACGCTCGACGACATCGCAAATGCCGTTCGAAAGGGAAAAAGTTCGCTTTACTAC
>JBBIVS010000117.1:0-8982 GCA_037439605.1 Draconibacterium sp.
TAGTGTCGCCGTAAATCTCAGTAATGTAACGTTTGTTACCGTCTTTATCATCGTAACTGCGGGTGCGAATCCTGCCATCTATGTACAACTGACGGCCTTTTGTGACATATTTTTCGGCAACATCGGCCAGGCCGCGCCATAAAACAATGTTGTGCCACTCGGTTGTGGTTACTTTTTCGCCATTTTTTGCAGTGTATGTTTCTGATGTGGCCAATGGGAAATTAGCTACTGCTACACCTGTGTCGAGATGCCTGATTTCAGGATCTTTACCTACATTACCAACTAAAATAACTTTGTTTACTGACATAATTTTATCTTTTTTAAATACGTTTCCAATAACTTAGGCACAGCAAATTTATAAATATCTTTTTTATTAACCTGAATAAAATTGTTATGGTTTAAACAGTCTGTTTCATTTTCGATTTGAATAAACCTCGCATAAATGGTTTGATGGGTTAAAATGTGTTTTACCGCCGGTGAAACCGATTTTAAATGAACATCTTCGCATTTGAGAAACGGAATCTTCAGATTCAGAATTTCGGGGTCGGATAGTTCTCTTTCCGATTCGATTAAGGGAAACTGGTACAGATTCTTCCAGATGTCATTGGCGGTTCTTCTCTCGAGAAGTATCGTATTTTTGTTTTCTATTATATAATAGTAAAAATAGCGGGTGGTTTGTTTTATCTTTTTTGTTTTTACAGGAAGAAGTTCAACTAAATTATGATTTGCTGCATAACAAGTGTTTACCAAAGGACATGAAACACAATCGGGCAATTTGGGGACACATTGCAAAGCTCCAAATTCCATCAGTGCCTGGTTGTGAAAGCCAGCATTATCTGCAGGTATTAAGCTGGTTGCAATTTGTTGAATTTCCGACTTTCCCGGTTCAGAATCAATTGGGGTTGAAATTCCAAAAAAGCGGCACAACACCCTGTAAACATTACCATCAACGGCAGCAAACGGTAAATTAAATGCAATTGAGGCAATGGCAGCAGCGGTGTAATTACCGATTCCCCTTAAAGATAATATGGTTTCGAAATCGGCTGGGAAGACACCGTTAAATCTTTCAACAATAACTTTTGCGGTAAAATGAAGGTTTCGGGCCCGTGTATAGTAGCCCAAACCCTGCCATAATTTTAAAACCTGGTCCTCCGATGCCAACGCCATATCAAAAACGGTCGGGAATTCGTCAACAAAACGGTTGTAATAATTGATTCCCTGTACAATTCGGGTTTGCTGAAGAATTATTTCAGAAATCCAAATTTTATAAGGATCCGTGGTTTTACGCCAGGGCAAGTTGCGTTTATTGCAGGAATACCATTTATATAGATTGTGCTGAAAACCGCTCATTTAAAAGACAACTGGTTAATTTCTTTGAAAAAACAAAAATAAATTATTTGAAATGCTTTTGTGTTTTTAAATAATTTTTATTTTTGCACCTCAAATTATTCGTTTAATACATTGAAAATTAAATAATTTAAGAAATGACAAAAGCAGATATCGTAAATGAAGTTGCAAAGAATACCGGAATCGAGAAGGTAACTGTTCAAAAAGCAGTAGAAGCGTTTATGGAAACAGTGAAAGATTCATTGGTAGATGGTAAAAATGTTTACCTGAGAGGTTTTGGAAGTTTTATAGTTAAGAAAAGAGCTGAAAAAACTGCCAGAAATATTTCTAAAAACACCACAATCATAATCCCATCACACAATATTCCTTCGTTTAAACCAGCGAAAACTTTTATTTCTGAAGTTAAACATCAAGTTAAATAATTGAGTTATGCCAAGCGGAAAAAAAAGAAAAAGACATAAGATGGCTACGCACAAGCGCAAAAAAAGATTGCGTAAGAACAGGCATAAGAAGAAGAAATAATAAGTTTTTAAGCGATTCTTATTAGCAAAATTTGATTAAACCTAAGGCATATATGCCTTAGGTTTAATCTGTTATAAAGAATAATATTATCAACATTTACAGTTTAAAAATAAGGTTGTGAGTAGCGATTTAATTATTGATGTAACTCCATCCGAAATTGTTATTGCGCTGCAAGAGGATAGAAAACTTGTAGAGTTAACCCGTGAAAGAAGCGGTGCCAGGTTTGCTGTCGGAGATATTTATCTCGGCAAAGTAAAAAAAATAATGCCCAGCCTGAATGCCGCTTTTATTGACGTTGGTTACGATAAAGATGCTTTTTTACATTACCTCGATTTAGGCCCTCAGTTTGCCACTCTTAACAAATTCCTTAAAATCAGTTCCTCCACAAAAAATAAAGTTTCCTCTCTCGGACGAATACTTTCTGAACCCGACATTGATAAGGAAGGAAAAATAAATGAACTTCTTAAAGAAGGACAAAAAATACTGGTCCAGGTTTCAAAAGAACCAATATCCACCAAAGGTCCGCGTTTAACTTCAGAAATTTCAATTGCAGGCCGAAACCTTGTTCTGATGCCATTCAGCGATAAAGTTTCAGTTTCGCAAAAAATAAAAACCAACGAAGAAAAGAACCGGCTGAAAAAGCTAATCCAAAGTATTAAGCCAAGAAAATATGGAGTAATTGTCAGAACTGTTGCCGAGGGTAAAAAAGTGGCAGAACTCGATCAGGAATTGAACGGGCTGGTCAACAAATGGGAAACCACATTTAACAAACTTACAAAGGCGCCAGTACCATCACTGATAATTGGAGAAATAGACCGGACTACAGCACTGCTGCGCGATATTTATCATCCAAACTTTAACAGTATAATTGTTAACGACCAGGCCGTTTGTAACGAAATCAGCGATTATCTTGGAAGTATTCAGACGGACAAAAGAAAAATTGTAAAGTTATACAAGGGTAGGTCCCCAATTTTTGAACATTACGGAATTGATAAACAAATTAAGGCTGCTTTCGGAAAAACTGTTTCATTTAAAGATGGCGCCTATTTAATTGTTGAACATACTGAGGCATTTCATGTAATTGATGTAAACAGCGGAAACCGTATCAAACAAGGGATGGACCAGGAAGCCAACGCTCTCGATGTCAACCTTGCTGCATGCGATGAAATAGCACGGCAACTGAGGCTTAGAGATATGGGTGGAATAATCGTCATCGATTTCATCGACATGCATGTGGCTGCCAACCGGCAAAAGGTTTACGACCACATGAAAGAAGTTATGGAGGCAGACAGGACCAAACACAATATTCTACCGCTCAGCAAGTTCTGTTTAATGCAAATCAGCCGTCAAAGGGTAAGGCCCGAAGAAAATATTGAAACCGCCGAAAACTGCCCAACATGCAAAGGAACCGGAAAAATTGTGCCTTCGGTTTTATTTGCTGATGAAATTGAAGGAAAAATAAAATACGCTTTTAAAGACTTAAATAAAAAAAGGTTACTATTGAAAGTGCATCCGTATGTTGCTGCATATTTAACCAAAGGCATTAAAAGTATCCGCAATAAATGGGTACTCGAATATTTTAAATGGGTGAAAGTAGAACCTGTTAATTCATATACTTTTTTGGAATATCATTTTTTCGACGATAATCAGGATGAATTAATTTTATGATTAAAGAAAGCTGTTCGAAATAAAGAGCGGCTTTTTTTTTACCTCTGGCAGAAATTTTAATCTTATTTGTTCTTACTTTGTTTATAAAACTGAATATTTGTCATTATAGATCGATTGGTTTGATATTTGTTTAATGAATATATATACATTTATAAATATGTAATTTGAAAAATACACCTTATATCATGAAAAAAACAATTTCACTTTTTGCGTTTGTTTTAACTACACTATTCTTAAATGCCCAGATTGTTAACCCTACAAAATGGGAATTCGATTCAAAACAAAATGGAAATGAAGTAGATTTAATTTTTACTGCCACCATTGACAAGGGATGGCATCTGTACGACACATATCTGCCTGATGGTGGCCCGATTGCTACATCATTTGTTTTTGAAGACTCAACTTTATTCGATTTTGTGGGAGAAATTATCAAGAATCCCCAACCCGTAATTACCTTCGACCAGACATTTCAGATGAATGTTGGTTATTTTAGCGATACGGCAGTTTTAACGCAAAAAATAAAACTTAAATCTACAGAGCCGGTCGAAATAAAAGGGCATGTTTTATTCATGAGTTGCAATGATGAAACCTGCACTCCGCCTGAAGAAACACAATTCTCGTTCAAATTTAATCAAGGCAACACACAACATTCAGTAAAATCATCAGAAAACAATGTTGAACCAGTGGCAGGATTAAATAACGAAAATGGACAAACCCTTTGGTTATTTATATTAATATCAGCTTTGGCAGGTTTTGCAGCTATACTTACACCCTGCGTTTTCCCGATGATACCGATGACTGTTTCGTTTTTTATGCGGGGGAGCGATAACCGCGCAAAATCTATACGAACAGGCATATTTTTTGGATTTTCGATAGTTTTGATTTTTACATTATTAGGGGCGCTTTTTTCGTTTGGCATTTTTGGCCCGAATGTGGGTAATATTTTAAGTACACACTGGATTCCGAATTTACTGTTTTTCTCGCTTTTCCTGGTATTCGCAATTTCATTTTTCGGAGCGTTCGAAATTGTTCTGCCCAGCAGCCTGGTGAATAAAACAGACTCCAAAGCCGATCAGGGCGGAATGATTGGCGCTTTTTTTATGGCGTTAACAACGGTGATTGTATCGTTTTCATGCACCGGGCCATTTATCGGAGCATTGATTATTGAAGCTGTTCAGCATGGTGGAATGCGTCCGTTGATTGGAATGTTCTTTTTCGGATTGGCATTTGCAACTCCTTTTACCTTGCTTGCAATATTCCCTTCGGCGTTGAATAAATTGCCAAAATCGGGTGGCTGGTTAAATGCCATTAAAGTAGTTTTTGCTTTTGTTTTACTGGCATTTGGATTGAAATTCTTAAGCAATATCGACCAGGTTTACGGATTTGGAATTTTAAGCCGTGAGATTTACCTCGCTATCTGGATAGTGGTTTTCTTTTTATTGGGAATGTATTTCCTCGGAAAAATCAAATTCTCGCACGACAGCGATTTGCCTTATTTAGGAGTAGGACGTCTGTTTCTGTCAATAATAACATTTTCGTTTGTTGTTTATCTGTTCACGGGTCTTCTGGGAAACCCACTCGCTGCGGTTTCATCCTTAATTCCACCCCAAAGCGGACGAACCTATTTTTCATCCGGAAATCAGACTTCTGCTTCGTTAAATACTGACAATGAATTATGTGAACCGGCAAAATATGCCGATAAGTTGCACTTGCCTCACGGATTGGCCGGATATTTCGATTTTGATCAGGGCCTGGCATGTGCCAAAGAACAAAATAAACCTTTACTTTTGGTTTTTAAGGGCCATGCATGTGCCAATTGCAAAAAAATGGAAAACACTGTGTGGGATGATCCTGAATTGCTTAAATTGATATCAGAAAAATATGTGATTGCCGGTTTGTACACCGACGACAGGACTATCCTGCCCCAATCGGATTGGTTGACAACTGCCGATGGAACCGTACTAAAAACAATGGGTAAGAAAAATCTTGAATTGCAAATTTCGAGATATAAAACCAACAGTATCCCCTTTCATGTTATAATTCAACCCGATGGAACTGAAATAAAACTGGGTGTTACTTTTAACAATGCCGAATTCAAATCATACATCGAAAAAGGTTTGATGTAGTTGTTTCAATTTTAAAAATCAGTAAAATGAAGGTTTCTGAAGTGCTATTCTGGAATGTTGACACCCAATTTGATTTTGTTTCGCCACAGGGCAAACTTTACGTTCCGGGGGCAGAGTTGTTAAAGCCCAACTGGGCAAAACTTAGTAAGGTGGCTAAAATAAAATCGATTACGGTTGTCAATACTGCCGACTGGCATTATCCTGGTTCTGAAGAGCTTTCTTCAGCCCCTGATTATATCACGACATTTCCTTTACATTGCATGGCAAACACTCCGGGGGCTGAACTGATTGATGAAACTGCACCTGAAAATCCGTATATTATTGATTGGAATAAGAAACTTACTCTAAACCCTGAATTAACTGACAAAAATAAATACAGAAATTTCATTCTTCGAAAAGATGCTTTTGATGTTTTTAAAGGCAACCCATATACAGATGTGTTACTGAAGCTTCTCTCGCCGGAAACAGTTGTTGTTTACGGAGTTACTACAAATGTTTGTGTTAACGATGCCGTGGTTGGTTTAGCTAATAGGGTAAACAGGGTAATTGTTGTCGAAAATGCTATAAAAGAACTGCCAAATATACCGTTACCTTTCGAGAACTGGAAAAAACTGGGAGTTGAAATGAAATCTTTGGATGTGGTAATTGGTTTATTTCAGAGTTAAAGTTTGAACTTTATTTTACCTATCAAATATTCCTCTTTCTTCCCAAAAACGTTTTTCAATTAATGCACTTTTTTTCACTGATTTTCTGATCCATTCCAATAAAATATCAATTTTTTCTTCTTCGGTTAGTTGCCATGCTACAGTTTCAGAATTTCGCATTTTTTCAGTCAGATGATATAAAATAATGGCTGCCGAAACAGAAATATTGTAACTTTCAGTAAATCCATACATTGGTATCTTCAAAAATTCATCGGCTTCATTTAAAACTGTTTCAGAGATACCAGGAAGCTCAGAGCCAAATACCAGGGCAATTTTACCTTTCGATATTTCAAAATCAGGCAGTTCCACATCATTTAAATGGGGAGTGGTAGCCACAATCCGATATCCTTTCTGTTTTAAAAATTGTATGGTTTCGGGGCTGTTATTTTTCCTTTTAGAATACCTGTTAATGGTAAGCCACTTTGAAGAGCCCATTGCCACCTCTGTATCCACCTGAAATTTATTCCGGTTTTCGATAACATGAACATTCTGAATACCGAGACAGTCGCAGGAACGCAGAACTGCGCTTGCATTTTGTGCCTGAAATATATCTTCAAGCACTACGGTTATGTAATTGGTGCGTTTTTGAATAATTCGGTTAAAAAGCGTAAGGCGATCTGAATTAACAACCGCCGAAAGATAATTAAGTAATTCTTTTTTCATGGCAACAAAAAAAGGGAAACAAATTGTTTCCCTCGTTTCTTTTAATTCCTGTGTAAATTACGAAACAGCGTCAGCTAGTTCAGCACCAGCTTTGAATTTCACCACTTTTTTAGCAGGAATAGTAATTTCTTTACCTGTTTGTGGATTTCTTCCAGTTCTTTTTCCACGTTCAGAAACTGAAAAAGAGCCAAAACCAATAAGAGCAACTCTGTCACCACCTTTTAAAGCGTCGGTTGTTGCAGCAACAAAAGCATCGAGAGCTTTTTTTGCATCTACTTTAGTTAGGCCAGCTCCGGCGGCCATCGCATCAATTAATTGTGCTTTGTTCATACGGCAAAATTTTTAATTATGATTAAAATGTTGATAGATAAGTGTTTATAAAAAAACTATTTATTTTTAAAGTGTTAAGTTTTTAGTTTATTATTTATTTTTATTTTTCAAAATACCAGTAAAATCAATCGTTTCAGAGAACCTACTTTTAAGAGTCACTAAATTCTGAAATAAGTTTTAAAAAAACAATCTTTATGCATTATTTTTTTTAACCACCTCATCTTTTTTGATAATAAAAGGTTTTGCCATTAGAAAAAATATTCTACTTTTGTCGCGCCCGGAGAGATGGCAGAGTGGTCGATTGCGGCGGTCTTGAAAACCGTTGAACTGAGAGGTTCCGGGGGTTCGAATCCCTCTCTCTCCGCAAAATCCATCAGAAATTTCTGATGGATTTTTTTATTAAATATACTGTTAATAACTTTTTAAAACAGTAACAGTTGTATAAAGAATAATGTGGTTTCAAAAGTAAAATGTTTAGGTATTTTCGAATGTATTACTATATTTGCACTCGAAAAAAATAAACACGGGTGTAGCTCAGTTGGTAGAGCACTGGTCTCCAAAACCAGGTGTCGGGAGTTCGAGTCTCTCCTCCCGTGCAAACCGGAAAGGAAGTAAAAATTGGGGTTTCATAAAAAAGAAACCCTTTTTTATTTTTCTTTTGTAAAATAGGGTAATCGTTCAAGAGGAACATTTAGTGTAATTGTTTTGCCTCCCATAAAAAGTTCGCCTTCATCGCTTTTCCATTTTCCCTGAGGCAGTAAAACTTTACGTGACCTGGCACCTTTTTCAACCACAGGTGCAACCAAAATTTCATCTCCCAGCATAAACTGGTCTTTTACAGTTTCAAAACCACTTTCAGGAAAAGCAAGCGCCATAGGCTTTACAATTGGTTCACCTGTTTTTGAAGCTTGTTTTGCAAGTTCCAAAATCATTGGGCCCATCTTTTCATGAAGTTTAGCCATTTTAAGGCAAATTGCTTCATTTTCTTTTGAAAGGACTCTCCAGGGGGCAACAGAAAACTGCATCATAGGCATTAAAGCATGCACTTGAGCAGAACGAACAATCAGTTCCTGGTCTATTGTGGATGCCTGAAGAAACGACTGATACTCTCCCCCACCAATCATGTCGGGGCAGGTATAAGTATATCCCATTAAACTTTGCGACATTTGATCGGGTATTAATTTTTGCAAATCTTCCCAGTTATGCCCTTTATCCCTTAATCGCTGAACCAAAGGCAATCCGGCCATTTTCCAGGATGCACGGTATTCATTCAACGGATAGTTTAATCCTAATTCGGCAAACCAGGTAGTATGATCGTTTGGTGTAACTTCTTTAAATGATAAAATATCTCCTGTATAAAACCCCGAGTCTCCGGCGTCTAATTTAAACCCATCCACTCCATATTGTTCCACCAGATAATCTAACTTTTCCTTAAACCATTCTCTTGTTTTCGGATTACTTAAATCCAAACAAGCGCTGGCTCCGTTCCACCAGCGAATAATAGCAGCTTTGTTTTGCGTATTTGCCCACAAAATATCCTGGGTTCTCTCTCCATCAAGGAGTAACATGCCTCCTGACTTCGTCATTGCGACACCCAAATTACAATTCCAGAATATTTTTCC
>JBBIVS010000118.1:0-508 GCA_037439605.1 Draconibacterium sp.
CGTTTAGTTGAAGGAAATTACCCAAGTTACAACTCAGTTATTCCACCAAAAACCCGAATGTTATGGTAATCGACCGGCTGAAATTTTTCAATACGGTTAAAAGGGTTTCGGTGTTTTCGAACCAGGCAAGCAATTTAATTAAGCTGAATATCAACGATAATCTTTTGGTTGTTTCGGCTCAGGATATTGATTTTTCAATCTCTGCTGTTGAACGGCTGAATTGTGAATATGAAGGAGATGAAATGGAAATCGGGTTTAAATCAACATTTCTTCAGGAAATTCTTACCAATATATCAACCAGTGATGTGCAGGTTGAACTAAGCGACCCAACACGCGCCGGATTATTACTACCCCTGAATAGCGGCGATGATTTTGAGGATATGTTGATGTTGCTGATGCCCATGATGATAAACGCGTAAATATTTTACAAAATAACTTATACAGGTATCTTTGAAACCTAAAACATTAAAAATGGTTTCAGGATACCTTTTCTTTTAATTATTACCTA
>JBBIVS010000118.1:518-8975 GCA_037439605.1 Draconibacterium sp.
GCTGCTACAATTAAAAAATCCGGTGGTTTTTCTCGATCTGGAAACAACAGGGATGAACATTGCCACCGATCGCATTGTCGAAATAGCTTTTCTAAAAGTGAATGTTGATGGTAGCGAGGAAGAAAAACAGTTGCGGATAAATCCTGAAATGCCCATTCCACCTGAAGTTTCGCAAATACACGGAATTTATGATGAAGACGTGAGGGATGCCCCAACATTCAGGCAGGTGGCAAAAACACTTGCAAAATTTATTGAAGGTTGCGATTTAGCCGGTTTCAACTCAAACCGTTTTGATATACCGTTACTGGCCGAAGAGTTTTTGCGGGCCGATGTTGATATTGACCTTAAAAAACATAAGTTCATTGACGTGCAGGCAATATTCCATAAAATGGAAAAACGTACGCTCGCGGCAGCTTACAAATTTTACTGTAATAAAGAATTGATTGATGCACACTCTGCCCTGGCCGATACACGGGCCACTTATGAAGTGTTGAAAGCCCAGCTCGATGTATATAAAGATGCAGTTTTTGAAGATGGCAAAGGTTTAAAAACAGTGCCGATTGTAAACGATGTTGAAAAGTTAAGCGAATTTTCGTCGTACGACAGGAATGTTGATTTTGTTGGCCGGATTGTTTACGATGACAATGGAGTGGAGGTGTTTAACTTCGGTAAAAACAAGGGAGTTCCGGTAGAAAAAGTGTTCAGGGAACAACCTGGTTATTATGGTTGGATGATGGAAAGTGAATTCCCATTATACACAAAAAAGGTACTTACAAAGCTTCGGCTTAAAATGATGAACAAATAATTGAATTAAAAATTTAAATACTTAACTGTAAAAACTTCTGTTCCTTTTGAATAACAGTTAATTAAAATCATTCTTGATAAGGTTTCCTAACACAGGACAATGATTGTTTTATGTAAAAAAAAATTAATTTTGAACCGTCCGGTCAAAAAATAGGCCCATTTTGAACCGGATGAAGGAGACATTAAATTTTACTTATAAGTTGTGAATGGTTTTCTGGACGGAAATTGCAGATAAATTCAATGGTATTACCCTTAATTTTCCTGATGAAAGAGAGAAGGAATACAGGGAGTTTTATTATGAACGATCATATAAAACCACTCGTGTTGCCTATCTTATTTTATCGCTTTTATATGCATTTTTCGGGTATCTTGACAGTGTTGTAGCCTCCGAATATTTTAGCCTTTTCATTATAATCAGGATAGTTGTAGCGGTAATGCTCCTTTTGGTTTTTTTCTATTCATTTTCCGGAAATTTCAGAAAAAATTGGCAGACATTGATATTTATCACCTATTTCGCGGGAGCAGTGGGTATAATTTTAATGCTGGTGATGTTGCCCGAAGTGGTAGTGTACAGCAGCGGATTAATACTCGTGTTTCTGGCCGGATCAGTGTTGATAAAACTTCGTTTTCTCGCGTTTTCTGCAGCCAGCTGGTTGGTGATAATATTATATATATTAGCCGGTATTTATTGGAAAGTAGATTTTACAATTGTACTTTCGAACACGTTTTTCTTTACAGGTGCAATTTTAATTGGAATGATAGCGGCCTACCGCACCGAAGTATTTAACCGCGATAACTTCAACTTGTACCTGCAAATTGCAAAAAAGAATGTTCAAATTGAGCGGGCAAACCGCAATTTGGAGGATAAAGTTGAAGAAAGGACCAAACTTTTAAACCGGAGCAATAAAGAACTTAGAGAAGAAGTAAAACGAAGGGCTATTATTGAAAAGGAATTAATTGCCGCAAAAGAAAAAGCAGAAGAATCGGATAAGCTAAAATCGGCATTTCTTGCCAACATGAGTCACGAAATCAGAACTCCAATGAATGGAATTCTTGGTTTTGCAAACCTTTTACATGAAGCAGAAAGCGAGGAGGAATTTAATGAGTTTGTTGATGCAATTATAAAAAGCGGAGAACACCTGTTGAATTTAATAAACGATATTATTGACTTATCGAAAATTGAGGCCGGAATTCTGAAAATAGAAAAAAGCAATTTCGAACTTAACCGGTTAACCCAAGAAATTTACGAGATGTTCAGTATCGATACAAATGTTGTAACTAAAAATATTGAATTCAGTTACAGAAATGGTATGCCTGATGATGATTGCATGATTTTTACCGACAGGGTAAGACTAAAACAGATTATGATTAATTTGGTAAACAATGCATGTAAATATACCGACCAGGGAAGTATCGAGTTTTATTACGAAATTGAAGGCCATTCGCTTCATTTTGTGATAAAAGACACCGGTATTGGAATACCCGAAGAATCTCAGAAATTTATTTTCGACCGTTTTATGCAGGCTTCAAACGGAAGGACTTCAGGCCGCGATAGCACGGGTTTAGGGCTGTCAATTACAAAAACTTACCTGAATTTAATGGGTGGCAGCATAACTGTAAAAAGCAAACTGGATGTTGGATCTGAATTCTCATTCGTTTTGCCTGATATTTTTGAAAACAAAAAAAAACATATCATACATGATGCAAATGAACTGGGAAAATAAAACCATAATGGTAGTTGACGATACCAAAATGAATTTTTTGGTTTTAAAAACTCAATTACGAAAAACAAACGCAAATGTACTTTGGTTTGAAAACGGACATGACGCCGTTCAATTCATAAAAAATGGCAACAAGGCAGACATTATACTTATGGATATCAGGATGCCCGTAATGGACGGCATTGAGGCATCGAGGGCAATAAAGGAAGTTAATCCCCGTATTCCAATTGTCATTCAAACCGCCAGTGTTATGGGTAGCGCTTATGATGACATTGCTTTTTCGAATTGCGATGACACCATTTTTAAACCCATTGATGCGAATATTCTTTATGATAAAATTGCTAACCAGTTTGAAAAATACTCTTAGAAAATGATCAGACAACAAAATCCGGGTCAACGATACAATATATCAGTATTGTTTGTCGATGATAATGAAACCATAAGACAGCTTTACAGACGAATACTTGAAAAGCACGTAAATCATTTATACATTGCCGAGAATGGTTCGCATGGTTTGGAGCTTTACCTGAAGCATAAACCCGATTTGGTAATTACCGATATGGTGATGCCCGTAATGAACGGTTTGGAAATGGTAAAGGAAATCAAAAAAATTGCTCCCGAAGCCAAATTTGTAGTCATGTCGGCCTACAGCGAAAAGGACAGTTTTATCGAATCAATACATCTCGGTGTTGACGGCTATTTGATGAAGCCTGTTGAAGCAAAAAAGCTTTTGTCGCTTATCGATGAATTTGCCGGTATTACTTTGATGAAGTGGGAACTTGAAGCAAAGGAAAAAAAGCGCCAGGAAGCCGAAGACAATATGAAAAAATCATTGGCGGAAAAGGATGTTTTACTTCGCGAAGTGCATCACCGTGTAAAAAATAATATGCAGATTATTTCAAGTATTCTAAGCATGCAAAGCCGGAACATTGATGACCCAAGGTTAAAGGAGGTTTTGCAGGAAAGCCAAAACAGAATACATTCAATGGCGCTAATACACGAAAATCTGTATAATCATAAAAGCCTTGCAAATATTATGTTTTCCGCCTACATCAGGAGTTTAACCGGAAATATAGCCAGGACCTATTCAAACCAGCAGGCAAATATACAGTTCGACTATCAGATCGATGATGCTTATCTTCCAATGGATTTGGCAATTCCATGTGGTTTAATAATAAACGAACTTATTTCAAATTCATTTAAGTATGCTTTTGTTAATTTGCCAAAAGGCGTAATAAGCATTCATTTTAAAAATATAAAGGACGAAGAATTTATACTGACAGTTGCTGATAACGGGGTAGGGATACCTTCAAATATTAATATTCAAAAAACCAAATCATTAGGCATGAAAATATTACATAAACTGGTACAACAAATCGACGGGGAATTAAAAAGTGATTTTTCAAACGGAACAAAATTTATCATTCAATTTAAATCAACCAATAAATGAATTCAAATTACAAAATCTTAATTGTTGAAGACGAAATTTTAGTCGCAACCGATATTCAGGAAAGTCTTGAAAGTCTTGGTTATTCAGTTCAGGGTATTGCTGACACGGGCTTAAAAGCCATTGAAGCAGTGAAAAGGGAATTGCCCGATTTAATTTTAATGGACATCAATCTGAAAGGTGAAATGACAGGCATTGAAGCTGCCAAACTTATCTCGAAAGACAACGATGTGCCAATAATTTATTTGACTGCCAATACCGATATTGACACTGTGAATAAGGCAAAAGTTGCTTTACCATACGGGTATATTATTAAACCGTTTAACGATAAAGATTTGCAAACCAACATCGAAATTGCCATTTTTAAGTTTGCCAACGATTTAAAACTCAAAATGGAAAGCGAACAGTTTAATACATTTTTCGATTTAAAAGACCACGGCAAAAACCAAATTATTGTACATGCCGAAAAAGGACTTGAAAAGATAAATATAGAAGATGTTTATTTTATCGAAAAAGACCACGATCAAACCATTATTCATTTGTTTGAAGACGAAGTGGTTACTAAAAGAACTTTTTCTGATATTACAGGCCTGTTCCCCAGGAAGTACTTTATACAGGTGAGTAAATACTTTGTTATTAATGCCTTAAAGGTTTTTGCTGTGAAATTTCCAGAGGTAATAATTGCCGATAAAATGACTGTTATTTCAGTTGACGAGGAATACAGGGAGATGATTAAAACGATTAACAGCGAACTGGGTGAAATAGTTGACAATGAATAATCTTGAATTAAAAGAGGAATTTTCTGTTGTGGAACTCGACCAGATTGACATTGACAGTTATATAAATGAAATTTTTGCAAAAAATGGCCCGGATAAGGAAGATTACCTGGTGTTTTACGGATTGGTTGACAGGATAAAAGCCGAGGAGGTCGAGGCCTTTCGACAAAAAATTTCGCCGATTCTGAATCCCGAAACACTATTTGGTTTCTCCTACACTAAACCTTTTGGGTACAGCGGCGATTTTTTTATAATCGAAAAAATATATCAGTATTACATAAGCACTGATGAACGTTACCGCAAATGGGATGAGTTTTTACATTCAGCCGGAGCTGTTATTGCCGTAAGAAACCGGAAAACGCTTGCTATTGAAATTTTTGAGCAGTTAAACGAAAAGGCAATGGGTATGCGGCAGGACATTTTGATTTTGGGAAGCGGCCCCGTTACCGAGACCTTTGAGTTTTTTGAGAGAAACCCTGATAGTCAGTTGATTTTTGAAATGCTCGATTTAGATAAACGCGCTATTGCGTATGCAAAAAGTAAAAACCGGAAATACCTTAAAGCAATGACATTTCATAATGCCAATGTGATAAGGTTTACGCCTGATAAAAAATTCGATTTAATTTGGAGCGCGGGTTTGTTTGATTATTTTAAAAGCAAACATTTTGTTTATTTGCTTAAAAGATATTACGAATACCTGAAAGATGGCGGTGAAATGATAATCGGTAATTTTAATGTCGAAAATCCTTCGCGCAGGAGTATGGAAATTCTGGGCGACTGGTTTTTGTATCATCGCTCACCTGAAGAATTGAAGGGTTTCGCGCTACAGGCTGGAATCGAAGAATCGAAAATTGATGTCATTCAGGAACCGCTGGGTATCAACCTGTTTTTAAGAATAAAAAAATAATATTCAGGAATTCATTATTCAAATGAAGATAATTTGCATTGGCCGAAACTACGTGGCACACGCAGAGGAGTTAAAAAATGAAATTCCGGATGAACCCGTGTTTTTCATGAAACCCGATTCGTCGTTGTTGAAAAATAACGACCCATTTTATATTCCTGAGTTGTCGAAGGAAATCCATCATGAAATTGAACTTGTGATTAAAATTAACCGGATTGGCAAAAACATTGAAAAAAGGTTTGCTCACAGGTATTTTGATGAAATTGGCCTCGGAATCGATTTTACAGCGCGTGATGTTCAAAACAAACTAAAGGAAAAAGGCCTACCCTGGGAAAAAGCCAAATCTTTTGATCAATCGGCTGTTTTAGGTGGCGAGTTTATCGATAAAACAATTTTCCCCGATCAACAAAATATTTCGTTTAAGCTAAAAGTAAACGGAAATGTAGTCCAGAATGGAAACTCAGCGCTAATGATTTTTTGTTTCGAAGATATAATCTCGCACGTTTCAAAATATGTAACTTTAAAAATTGGCGATTTAATTTACACCGGGACCCCTGCAGGAGTTGGCCCCATTAAAATTGGCGACCACCTTGAAGGTTTCCTTGAAGATAGGAAACTGATGGATTTTATAATTAAATAAGCTTGTTGTATTTGCTGTCAGGTTATTTTTTTTTGTTAAATTGCAGCCTGATAACAACGACAATTCAATAAATGGACAACCAAATCAAATAACAATGGTAACTTTAAACCAAATTCAGGATTTTCTGGCCCCCAGAAAAATGGCAATGGCTGGTGTATCGCGCAATCCCAAAAAGTTTGGAGGCGCAATTTTTAAAGAACTTAAGGAAAAAGGTTTTGAACTCTACCCTGTAAATCCGAATGCAGAAGAAATTCAGGGTGTGAAATGTTATAAATCGGTTGCTGACCTTCCGCCGGATGTTGAACATCTTTTAATTGTAACACCAAAGTATGAAACAGATGTTGTTGCAAGGGCAGCGGTGAATAAAGGAATTAAAATGGTCTGGATTCAGCAACAGTCGGAAACCCCCGAAGCTGTAAAAACCATCGAGGAGTCAGGTATTCCGCTGATTTACAAAAAATGTATCATGATGTTTGCTGAACCTGTAAAGAGTGTTCACGGGTTTCACAGGTTTTTGGCAAAAATTTTCGGGGGGTATCCAAAACTCGTTTTTTCGGCAAACTGAGAATTTAAAGTGCCGGGCGATTGGAAACAGTGATGTGAATTTTCTGTGTGAAAAATTATCATTTCGAAATAGAACTCCAGGTTCGCGATTACGAATGCGATATTCAGGGAATTGTTAACAACGCGGTTTATCAGAACTACCTTGAGCATTGCCGTCATAAATTTCTGAATTATGTAGGTTTGGACTTTGCACAACTTCACAACGATGGAATTGATGCCATGGTTATACGGGCAGAAATTGATTATAAAATTCCACTTCAACCGGGCGATGATTTTATTGTCAGATTAAAAATCGGTAAACACGGCAAATTGCGAATCATTTTCGTCCAGCAAATTATCAGGAAAAGCGATGGCAAGTTGATTGTAAATGCCCGGATTACTGCGGTGCTGACCAAAAATGGCCGTCCGGTTTCGCCGGTTATCCTGGCAGATAAATTCGAACTTGCTGGAATAAAAATGGAAGAAGTTTAACGGTTTTTTCCAAAGTCGAATTTATTCGAATGTAATAAAGAATTTAAATGCCTGGCTTTGAAAATCCCGTTTCCCCGGTGCGACAGATTCCCTTCCCGTTCAACGGGTTGGTGGTTCATCCGTATCACAATCCGGACGCTGAATTTTTATCCAGAAACAGCCACATTGACAGGTGTTTTTGCAAAACTGAGGCTGGCACTGCCGGACTAACAATGCTATTTACCGTTTTGTTTACCGCGACTGCTTTTCGATCATCCGGAACACTGCAAATAATATGTTTCGATTTCATGATTTGACGTATTGACATACTAATGGCCAGTTTCGGAACATCAGCGAAAGTAGGAAACCACCCTTCTCCAAACTGTTGTTTCCGGCAATCGTCGTCAAGACTTACAACAATATATGGTTCTTCGGTTTCAAAATCTGCCGGTGGGTCGTTAAATGCCAGATGCCCGTTTTCGCCAATACCGACAAAGGCCACATCGATCGGATGCCGGCTGATGATTTCTCCTAATCTTTTACATTCCTTTTCTGCTTCATTGCCGTTTACATAGTGAAATTCTTTTAGCGGAATTTTGTTTACAAACCTCTCTTTTAAATATTTGCGGAATGAAGCCGGGTGATTTTCGTCAATGCCGATATATTCATCGAGATGAAAACCGGTAACCACACTCCAGTCGATTTCTTCCTTTATCAACGCTTCAAGCATTTCGAACTGCGAAGCGCCGGTGGCAACAATAATATTGGCTTCTCCCCTTTCTGCAATGGCTTTCCTGATAAGTTCAGCGCCTTTTTGGGCGGCATTATTGCCCAATTTCAATTTGTTTTCTGAAATAACAATTTCCATTTTTTTTTGATTTTTCGTTTCGGTTTGAATAATTTTATAACAACTCTGCAATGGCATAATAAGTCGTCAAAAACGAAAACAGAATTACGGCAATAACGCCCAGATTCATTTTCCAGCCTGCAATGTAAGTATTCATTAAGTTTTTACGGTTCAGCAAAATTAAAATCGGAATTGCCACTGCTGGCAAAATACAGGCCTGAAATGCCTGTGAAAATATCATGATTGCGGGTGGTTGCTGTTCAAGGAAAACAGAACCAAAGGCAAAAAACAGTCCGACCAATAT
>JBBIVS010000119.1:0-8948 GCA_037439605.1 Draconibacterium sp.
TGTTTGATATACCGAGCCGCTACCTTGATATTCAGACGAGGTTTGGATTTGGGGCAAGGCCATATACACCTGATGCTTTCGAAAACGGGATACTTCCTCCGTTCAGTCCGGCAGAAGCTGCCGGCGCGGGACCTGAACTAAACAAAGGCTACTGGCAGGTGCAGCCATTTGCTCCACTTGATGCCAACGGTGTTCCTATTCCAACCGAATTGGTATCATATCCCGATAATTATAAAAACTTTATCAACAGCAGCGCTTTCACAACAACCAATGGCGTTTCGGTTTCGAGTACGAGCGACAAGGTAAATTACAGGCTTGGTATATCGAACATGACCAATAAAGGTCTGGTACCCAATTCGGACCTGAACAGGAACAACCTGAACCTTTCCGTTTCATCGAAAGTAAGGGATAACTTAACCGTAAGTACTGACATAAGTTACACACACAATTGGGCAGGCAACCGGCCATCAACACAGGAACGTGGAACCAACCCGCTTCAATGGGCTGCATGGACCCCACCAAATGTGGATATCAGGGTACTTGAAGATTATGATTTGGGCGGCGGACAGGTGAAAAATATTGGTACCGGCTGGGATAATCCTTATTATCTGGCTTATGGAATCAACAACAGTTTCAGCCGTAACCGTTTGATGGGGAATATACAGGGAATGTGGGAAATAAACAAAAACTTCAGTTTAATGGGCCGTTATGCGCTTAACAAATCGGATGATGTGCGCGAAACCAAAATGGATCCAGGCTATTCCAAAGAACCCAACAATGGCACTTATGGCATTACTTCTGGTGAGGGAATGGAACAGAACCTTGATGCTTTATTAACATATAAAAACAACTGGGATGATTTCAGTTTATCAGCTTCCGTCGGAGGTAATTTACTGTATTCAAGGGGTTCGAGCATCAGTAACTCTGCAAAATCAGGTTCCGGATTAATTATTCCTTATCTCTACACCGTTCAGAATATTAAAAATACTTCCCTGAATTATTCAAATTCGAGATATGAAAAGGCCATTAACAGTGTTTATGCAATGGCTAACATGGGTTACCGTGATTTAATTTATCTCGATGTAACCGCCCGTAACGACTGGTCAAGTACATTGCCGTCCGAAAACCGCTCTTATTTTTATCCATCGGCATCGATAAGCCTAATGATAAACAACATGGTGGATTTGGGAAGTTCTGTGGACCTGCTGAAAGTAAGGGGAGGTATTGCCCAGGTTGGTAACGACACTTCGCCTTACAGCTTGTATGCAACCTATTATGATGCAGGTCAGTGGGGCGATGCAATAAGGCTTGGAAAACCGGGAAGTTTATTAAACCCGACATTACTCCCTGAAGAAGCAACTTCTTATGAAATCGGGCTCGATTTTAAAGGTTTTGACAACCGCCTGCGTTTTGAAGGAACTTATTACAAGGAAGACAACCGAAACCAAATTCTTGGTGTTCCGCTTGCCGGGTCAACAGGTTTTGGGAGCATTAAAGTAAATGCAGGGTTACTGCAAAGTTTAGGATGGGAAATGATGCTGGGTTACACAGCGGTGAAAACAAGCGACTGGACCTGGGACCTCAATCTGAACTTCACCACCAACGATACCTATTTACTTGAACTTACCGAAGGTGTTGAATTTGTAACTTTCTGGGACGAAGCGAGGGTTCAGAATACAGCATGGGTGAAAAACGAAGAGGCCGGGCGCGATGGATTGATCGGAAACCTCTATACCAGGAAGATAATGCGTGTAACAGATAAAACTTCGCCTTACTACAATTATCCGTTGCTTCCAGGTGGAGAAGATACCGAATGGCAGAAAAGTGAACAGTATTCTAAAATAGGAAATTACAACCCCGACTTTATCATGGGATTACAATCCGCATTATCTTATAAAAACTTTACGTTGAACATGACCTTCGACTGGCGTTCAGGCGGCCAGTATGTATCACAAACCTGGCGTTATTTAACTGAAAGCGTGGTATCAAACACCTGGCTGAACCAATTGGTAACACCGCCTGACGGGCTGGGCAATCAACTTAGCCAGGGACTGCGCGACTGGGTGGTTGCCAACGCCGACCAGTTGATTTACACCAATAATCCCCGCCCGGTTGGAGGAGCGACCAAAGAAGATGGCGGTTATTACAACGATTACTACACTGGTATTTATGCCTATGATGGTACATTTGCACCGGGTGTTTTTGGTAAATACGACGCCAATGGCAAATTCATCCTCGAAAAGGAAAACCTCGGGAACCCCGGAACCGAAGTCAGGCCTTATGTTGCCAGTTATCCCTGGGATATTGGCGAAGCCAATATTTTTGATGCCGACTATATCAAGCTGCGGGAAATCGCGCTGAGTTACAATTTGCCAAATAAATATTCCAGCAAAATCGGGGTTGAGAATGTAAACTTCTCGGTTTACAGCCGTAATATTATGATTTGGACCAAAAATTCAGGTATGGGTATTGATCCTGAAAGAGCCTACCAGTCGGAAAGCAGCGGCAGATTTAAATCGGGTGTTGAACGGTACAACGCCGAACCATGGGTTATTCCTGTTGGTTTTAAACTTGGTTTTTCTTTCTAATCTTAAAACATGAAGATCATGAATAAAAATAAATATAGCTTAATTTTAGCTTTAACACTGGTTTTTACGTTCGTTATTTCGTGTAAGGACCTCGATGAACTGAATATCAACCCAAACGGGGTTGACCCGGCCAAAGCCGACCTTAATTTTCTTTTACCAACCATAGAAACAAGCCTGGGGCAAACAGTTTTCGGAACCGGTTTTGGGCAAATGTCGGGCGTAATGCAACACACCCAGCAAACCGGCTGGCAGGGAGGTTATAACAATTATGAGTGGGACGACCTTTCGCATAGCTGGGGCGGTTACTACAGTATGTTGATGAACAACGATGAATACTTCAAAAAAGCAGTAAAAGATAAACTCGAATTTCATGAAGGTGTTGCCAGGGTTCTGAGGTCATACATTTTCGGGATGATAACAGATTTATGGGGAGATGCGCCTTACAGTAAGGCACTGAAAGCTGAACTGGGCCCCGATTATTTCAAGCCAAAATTCGATGATCAAAAAGATATCTATCTTGGCATTCTTTCCGATTTGGATACTGCCAATGTCTTACTTTCCAAAAGCGCATCGGCATATACAAATGTTTCAGCCCGACAGGATGTGTTGTATGGAGGAACCCTGAAAAATGGAGAAAATTTACCAATTCACTCGCACTCCGTTATTACATGAGGCTACAGGCCAAAGAGCCCGGTATTGCCGAACAGGGAATTAAAAAAATCACAGGCGATCCCGGAAAATATCCGCTTATTCTAACTTCAAACGATGATGCCATTATCAGTTTCATTGGATCTGCAAAGGAAAACTCAAATCCGTTGAATACGGTTTATGATACCGACCCTTCGGGCGCGTACATGCGGGTTAAAATGGCGATTACTCTGGTTAACGCGCTCCAGAAATACAACGATCCACGGTTGGCTCTCTGGGCAAATAAAATCCAGACACCCCTGGTACTGGTTGAAGGAACCAATATCGACCGCATAGTTGGTGGCAAACGTGAAGTTTCCAAGGATGTGGTAACCAAATTTGAAACCGACAATACAATGCCGGTTGATTTTGACCCTGAATATGCAGGTGTTACTATCTCCCATCCCAAAGTGCAGATTTTCAACATGAATACTGCCAATCCGGCACAAGGGACCGTGAATCCGTATGCTTCGCACCTGAACGACAGGTACAAAAAAACTGCAGACCCGCTGGTACTGATGAGGTTGATTTCGGCTGCCGAAGTAAATTTCATTTTAGCGGAAGCTGCTTTCCGCGGATGGATTGGGGGCGCTGAAAACTATTATGCACAAGGCATCCAGCAATCATTCAATGCATGGGGCGTGGGAGGTCAGTTCAGCAGTTATATAACACGCGCTCCGTATAATGGATTGGAAAGTATTATTGAACAGAAATGGTTTGCAAGCTGGACAACTGCACATGAATCTTGGTTCGACTGGAGAAGAACCGGATTACCGGCACTGGTAACAGGGCCGTCAGCCAAAAGACCGGCTCTGCCTTTAAGATTGTACTATCATTATACTAACGAAATATCTAAAAATCCGGATAATGCAGCAATAGCAATCGGAAAATTGCAGCCTACACAATACAAGGGAACCGACCAAAGCAACAACAGCGCATGGTCGAAAATGTGGCTGCTACAGGGAACAAATAAACCCTATTAAGCTGGTTTTATCCCATTTAAATAATAAGCAGACAATTTAAAAAAGTTGTCTGCTTATTTTTGTTGGAAAAAATCAAACAATTAAAAAATAAACAGAAATTTTAGAAATGAGAAAAACACACTTAAAGATTTTAATTCTTTCATTAACAGCGACAATTACGTTTGCCTGCCAGACGAAAAAAGTACCAGAAGTTAAAGTTACTCCCGAAAATGCGATGGAATCGTATTTAAACAATGGAGATAACTCCTTTATATGGGAAGTTCAGGATTCAATACAAACCGAAGGCAGCAAATTGTACCGTCTTCAAATCACTTCCCAAAACTGGCGCGATACAGCATGGAACCACGAATTAACCGTAATTGTCCCTGACAGTGTTAAATACAACGACGGTTTACTGTTTATTACTGGTGGCAGCATTAAAAGCGGACAGCCAAATACACACAAGTGGGACGAGAATCTGACCATGTCGATGAATGAACTGGCAAAACTCAACAAAGCCATAGTTTCCATCATCTGGCAGGTGCCAAACCAGCCGAGGTACGGAGGGAAAACCGAAGACGAACTGATTTCTTACACGCTTCATAATTTCCAGAACGACAGCGACTACACCTGGCCGCTACTTTTTCCGATGACAAAAAGCGCAATCCGCGCCATGGATGCGGTTCAGGAATTCTCGGCACAAAAGAAAAACCTGCTGGTTAACCAGTTTGTGGTATCAGGTGCTTCAAAACGAGGCTGGACAACCTGGCTTACCGGCGCCCACGACAAACGTGTTAAAGCTATCGCACCAATGGTAATCGACGTGCTGAATATGCCTGTTAATGTTGAATACCATAAAACCACCTGGGGCGATTACAGCATTCAGATTGAAGATTATGTCAACCTCGGAATCGCGCAACAGGTTGCAACTCCCGAAGGACAAAAAGTGGTCAGAATGGTTGACCCTTACTCGTACCGGGAAAACCTGGTTATGCCAAAAATGATTTTCATGGGAACCAACGACGAATACTGGCCGGTTGATGCTGTTAAAAATTACATCGACAGTATTCCCGGACAAAACTTTATTTGCTATACACCCAATGCCGGCCACGATTTGGGAGACAAAAAAACCGCCCTTGGTACTTTAAGCGCCTTTTTTGGAGCTACCATTTCGAACAAGCCTTATCCAAAATCAGATTACGCAGTAACCGAAGAAAACGGTAAAATCAAGGTGGCAATGAATGCAGATTCCGAAATGCTTGAAGATGCAGTTATGTGGACCGCTGTTTCTCCCGACCGCGAATTCAGGGATAAAACCTGGAGCAGTCAGAGCCTTGGAAAAAAAGGCGTATCAGATTTTATCCACGAGGTTGTACTCCCAAAAAACGGGTACATGGCTTTTTATATCGATTTGAAATATAAAGCCCCGTTTGTCGGCAGTTTCACTAAAAGTACGCGCATGTTCCTTGTCGGCAGCACTGGTCTATTTCCGGCAGGGAAGTAGTTCATATTTCAGGGTTCAGGGTTCAGGGTTTAAAGTTCAGAGTTTAAAGTTTAAAAAATGAAATTTCTTAGAATAGCCGGAATTACAATGGGAATCATTGCCGGGCTTTCGGTTGTAATTTACTTTGCTGCCACCGGACCGGTGGTGAACACTCCGTTTTATGAAAGCGAATATTTCAAAAAAAGCCTGGCTGAAATCGACAGCCTGAAAAAAAACGGTTTGGCTGTTAATGGTCAACTGCAGGCAGGTTTTTCGAAAGTCAGCATCACTCCCGTTCTGGGAGCTTCAGCCGACAATATTGAAAAGGGAGAATTTGTTCAACTTCCCTTAGCAGGTTTTGGTGCGCGAAAAGGAGCGTCGGCAACTGCAATTCACGACAGTATTTTTGTGAAAGCTGCTGCATTAAAAGTTGAAAACAAACTCGTGGTCTTGGTTGGCGCCGATTTGCTGATAATTCCGCCAAACATTACCGATTCGGTAATGAATTTATTGAATAATAACGGGATAACGCGCGACCAGGTATTTTTTTCGGCAACGCATACCCACTCGAGTTTAGGCGCATGGGGCCCCGGATTTACAGGAAAGGAATTTGCAGGCCCCGAAAATAAAAACGTTCAAAAATGGCTGGTCCGGCAAATTTCGAAAGTCGTGCTGCTGGCAATTGACAATTTGAAACCGGCAGCAATTTCAACCAGCGATTTTAATGCCGAAAATTACACCCGCAACCGGTTGATTGGGGAATTGGGTACAAAAAACGACGATTTCAGTTATATAGTTATTCAGCAAAATGAAGGCAAAAAAGCAGTTATCGGTTCATTTTCAGCCCATTCAACCTGCATGGGAAGTAAAAATTTTGAAATCAGCGGCGATTATCCCGGATACTGGCAAAGAAAGATGGAAAACTCAGGAATCGATTATGCCATTTTTATGGCCGGTTCGATGGGAAGCCAGACCAACAGCGGCGAAGGCGAAGGTTTTGAAAGGCCACGTTTTATTGGTGAAGCGCTGGCCGACAGCACAATCAAATACATCGAAAACTTTGATTTAAAGGATTCTGCTCTTTTATCTTCGGCAACGATAAAGCTTAACCTGCCCGAATATCATTTCAGGCTTACCACAACGCGTAACCTTTCATCAGGACTGACAAAAAAACTGATGCCAATGCCTGAAAACCCTGTACTTCAGGGATTGAGAATCGGAAATATGGTTTGGATTACCACTCCCGCTGATTTTAGCGGCGAATTCGCGCTGCAGTTAAAAAACACACTTGCCGCAAAAGGGTTCGATGCCAATGTTACAAGTTTTAATGGCAGTTATGTAGGTTACATTATTCCGGGCCGGTACTTCTATTTAGATGAGTATGAGCCTAAAACAATGGGGTTTTTCGGCCCGACAATGGGCGATTACACCTTCGATTTAATCAATAAGATGACCTCTGTATTAATCAATTAAAAATTACTGAATTGCAAAATTTATATCGTTTGGCTAAAATATACCTTAGTGAATCTTTGTATCTTAGTGCCTTAGTGGCAAAAAAATAGCCACGAAAACACAATTCTAAAAGCTTTTAGGAACGCGAAGTTTCACAAAACAAAAAATCTTAACAATTTCGATATTGAATAAAAAATGAAGATATTCAAAAAGCTGCTCAAAATTCTGAAATACCTGGTTGTTACCCTATTCGTGGTAATTGTTGTTGTACTTATTTGGTTTCTTGCAAAACCGGTTTGGCATCATTTTGTTACTTATCCCCAGCTTCAGCAAACCGTTGCTGATTTTCAGAAACTGCGAAAAGAGCCTTCGAATAAAACCAATCTCTACGTTTACCGGGGCGTGATGCACTTGCACAGTTATTTGTCGCACGACAGTGAGGGAACCCTGCACGACTTAATTCCGGCTGCAAAAAACAACGGAATCGAATTCATTTTTCTCACCGATCATCCCAACTACCAGCTCGACACGTTTCCGCGCGGTTACCATGGATTTTACGATGGTGTGCTGATTGAACCCGGCAGCGAAAAACACGGTTTTGTAATCTGGCCAATGGATTCGGTGGTGATTGACCTGAAAACCAACCCCGACACCATCGCAAAAATGGTTTACGAAAGTGGCGGTATTGTTTGTTTTTCGCATACCGAACAACACCGTAACTGGGGAAATCCATATTACCACGGAATGGAAATTTATAATTTTCATACCGATACAAAAGATGAAACAATTGCACCGCAAATTTTCAATTTTTTGGTAAATGGAAATAAATACCGCATCTGGGCCTTGCGCCAGATGTATGACGAACAGACCCGCATTCTTGCCCGTTGGGATTCGCTGAATATGACAAGGAAAATGGTTGGTTTTTCAGCCGTTGATACCCATGAAAACCAGAATATCAGGGCGCGTTACATTCCCGATGGCCGTGTGGAATGGTTAGGGCCAAATGCCAATCCGATTGACACGGTGAAAGTTTCTTTTTGGAATCGTTGGCTTTTCAGTGAACCCGACGAGAACGGATGGATTTTCAAGTGGATGATAGATACCTACAACGAAGGTTTCGACTACATTACCAATTATGTTTTTGCTGAAAATTTATCCAGCCGGTCAATTGCTGACAATTTCAAAAAAGGACATGTTTACACAGCCTTTAAAACGTTGGGAGACGCAAAGGGATTTAATTTCTATGTTCAAAATCAGGCTGGCCAAGTTGAAGGAATGATGGGCGATTCGGTAAAAATCAGCAACATCAAATCAATACATGCAGTAACTCCGCTGCCGGGTCAATACCGTTTGATGCACAATGGTAAAACCGTGAAAATTTCCGACATCGACGGTTACGAATTTAACTTTACCGAACCTGCCGAAAAAGGCGCTTACCGGGTTGAGGTTCATGTCAATATCAACGGAAAATATGTACCGTGGATTTATTCAAACCCAATTTATTTATATTAAAAAAAGTATAACATGAAAACGAAAATCACATTGTTTATCCTCATTCTCTTCTTTTTTTCTCATACTACTTACGCTCAAACTTTTAAAGCGGGCGCTGCATTAAGAGTTATCACCCCCGAAAAACTGATTCCCATTTCGGGCGGAATGGGTGAACCAACGATGCTGGAAGCAAAAAAAGGCGATCTCTTTGCCCGTGCGCTGGTTCTGGAAAAAGGCGAAACCCGCATTGCCATAGTAAGTATCGACAATATTGGCTGGCCTGCC
>JBBIVS010000120.1:0-4401 GCA_037439605.1 Draconibacterium sp.
ATTATTGCCAGGGCACATTCCTTCGAAAGTAGCAGCACGAATTGTGCGGTTACTGAGTGTAACCGGACCAATCGCAAAAGGCGTGAATAGTTTTGGTTCTTTTGTCAAAGTGAATTTTGATTAATGACAGAGCCTAAAAACAGAGATATTTTTAAAGAAACTATAGCAAAAAAAAACCACCGACATCAATCAGTGGTTTTTTGAGAATTTTATATGATTTTATTTTTTGACAAAATCGAGAGAAAAAGTTACCATATATACAGCAGGGTTATCAGCAACGGTCATTCCAAACCCGGCGAGCACTGGCGCAAACATCTCTTTTGGCATTGGTACGGTTGTTTTACCTGTCCATCCGGTTGATTTCTGCACAATGCCGGAAACATCCAAAACAATACCTGTTGGTGAAGAGGGAATAGCGGTACTGTTCATATTCAACTTTAATTGAGTTGAAGAAACCTCCTGCCAGGTTCCGGCATTGAATGCATTGGTCCCTTCGCAACTCATGTAAATTGAGTTATCTTCACGCAATTCTACCCATGATTTATCGGCAGAGGAACACTTTACCGAACCTAATAATGCAGTTTGAATGGCTTGTGTAATATCGGTGCCAACCGGAACAGGAATTTGCATGCCAGTTGATGTGGCAATGTTAAATGGTGCTGCTACATCGGCATGACTAATAATAAATTTTCCAACAAAGCCTGAAACCTGTTTTTCCTCATCATCGCCACAACCGGCTAATAACCCGAGCAAAAAAATTAATACGAACAAATAATTCAATTTTAATTTTTTCATGACATTATAAATTTTAGTTAATACTATTTTATTAAATAATGAACAAAACTAATATTTTTTATTTAATACCATTTAGTCTGAATCTGTTAATTGTTCTTTTTTACCCTGTTTATTAAATTAATCAGTGTTTCGAAAGGTTGAGAAACTACAAAACTATTCGCAAGCCATGCTGGTATTTCGCCACCAGGTTCGCCGTGAAACTGGTATGTTACCTTCACATTGTTACTGTCGTCTTCTTCAAGTTCCCAAAATCCTGAACCCTTCCGAATCCTTAGAAAACCTTTATCTTCAGCAATAAAATCGGGTAAAGGTTTTAAAGAAACGAAAGCGTGTTTCCCATTTTCATGAACCATAGCTTTCTGTTCATAAACGGTATCCCTGTTTTTTACGGGCCAGGGTGCCTTCACCTGAATGTAATAAATATCATAATACTTCCCTTCCTGTTTCAGCACTTTTGGGTTCATGCAGTCGGGGAACAGGCTTTCATAATTTTTTACGTCCAGAATAACATCCAAAACTTCGGTTAAACTGCTTTTTTCAATCGTGGTTATTCCTTTAAATTCGTCAAACGAAGAACCTTCTATGCTTCGGGTATATATTTTTATTCCATCTTTCTCTTTTTTTAATTTCCAGTCTGAATCAGGAGAAGGATTTATAAAAAGCAGAATCAGAAATAAAAATTTAATCATCATTTTAATTTTTAATTTTTGATTTGAATATCCTCAGGAAGCTCATAACCATGCATTTCGATGTATTTTCCCAGGTGTTTTCTGATTTCAGCTATTGTTTCAGCTTCAACCAGGTATTTGTTTTTTTTGTGGCTTTTCTGGGTATGAAAATAATCAGAGAAATAGTTTTTCACCAACGAAAAATCTTCTTTTAAAAGATGCAGATAAATGTTTTCCATCTCTTTAACCGGATTTTGTTCAAATTCCTCAAATCTGATTTCCATGAGATTTCCGGCAGGAATCAATGATTTCTGTTCTAAATAATTATCCATTAACCGGTTGTAAATACCAAATATCATATTGTCGATAAACCGGTTATCAACTTCGTGCAGCCAAAGTGTCGGATTCAACTGTTGAAAAAACCGCTGCGTGGAGAAAAAAACAGTTACCGGATTGCGGTAAATGTAAAGGAATTTTGCATCGGGGTATAGTTTCAGAATTTTATCAATCCTGGCTGTGTTTACCGGATTTTTCACAATTAACCGTTCACCATTTGTGTTAATCATCGCCTTTTTCAGCAGCGTGTCATAAGATTTAAACCACAGCTCAATCTCTTTTGCAGTGAGGTTTTTATGGTGAACTGCCTGCTCAAAGAATGTTTTATATTGAGTCGGGAAATAAAAGAAGTTGTAATAGGCATTCCACTGTAAATTGCTGAATGCAAATTCATCCTCCTGCGGAAAGTCAATATTCAGCTCAACGCCATCCGACGGGCGTTTGTCGGGCATATTGATTCTCATAAATGTTTTGAAAAGCCATTTGCTTGCCAGGTTGGTGGGGAAAAGCGACTGATAAGTGGTGATATAGCCGGCCGACGGATCTTTTGTGAGCATATTGTGCAGCAGGGTAGTGCCGCTACGCCAGTGACCGAGAATAAATAGCGGTGGTTTTTTAAATTTAAATTCCCTTATTTTACGGTGGTAAACAAGTCTCTCCCAAAAATGAAATGGTGTGGCAATCAGCACAATAAGGGTTGTTAAGAATATTTTGAAATAATACCTTGGTTTAATGTGTCCCTTCCCAAGAATCCTGAAATAATTTTTGATTGTTGAGCCCGCCAAAGTTGATATAGGAGGTATTTTAAATTCGTCCATTTGATTTGCCAAGATTCAATTATTTTTAACGCGGAATGAAGCTCTAATTTTAAATCAGTATGATTAAAACAGGCTCAAAGATAATTTCATCTGTAATTATTGCAATTACTTATTTGTTGGTATTTTTTGTGATTTGCTATATTTTCCCCGCATTACCTTTTTCGCAAAAGATGGTAAAAGTTTTAATTGCCGATATTATTGCCACAATTTTGGTTTTCATTGTCAGTGTTATTTTCAATAACTCAAGCGTTTACGATCCTTACTGGAGTGTTGCGCCACCGGTTATTGTAATTTACCTGATGAAAATCTATCCCGAAGGAAACGAAATCAGACAGTTTGTTTTGCTGACGCTGGTTTTATTCTGGAGCATTCGTTTAACGGTTAACTGGTGGCGTGGCTGGCAGGGAATGAAACATCAGGACTGGCGTTACACTTCCATTGCCGAAAAAACCGGCAAATTTTACTGGCCTGTCAGTTTTCTGGGCATTCATTTTATGCCCACGGTTTTTGTTTTTCTGGGCTGTCTCCCAATGTGGTATGCATTGTCAAGCAGCGAACCTTTCAATATTTATGATGTTGTTGCTGCCCTTTTCACATTTTCAGCAATACTGATTGAATGGATTGCCGACGAACAATTAATAAAATTCAGAAAAACCAGTTCCGGTAAAAGTTTTATGAATACAGGGTTGTGGGCTGTTTCGCGGCATCCGAATTATTTAGGTGAAATCAGTTTCTGGGGCGGGGTGTTTTTGTTTGCAGTGTCTGCAACCGGATTAATCCATTCAAACGGCATGTGGACAATTATCGGATTTATTTCAATGATTTTATTGTTTAAATTTATCAGTATTCCTTTAATGGAGAAAAGGAATATTGCACGAAAAGAAGGTTATCAGGAATATGTTAAAAAGGTTCCGGCTTTACTTCCACGAATGTTTTAGATTATTTTTTCAAATTTTCAACTTTAAAAATGTCGTCCGAAAGCCCCTGGTCAAATTTTACATCCGTAAGTCTTATGGTTGTGCTGTGATTCTTCTCAAGGTCTTTCATAACAACTTCTTTGGCATTCCAGTAATTGCCAATTTTTTCGTAGGTGTAAGTAGCTTCTTTAAACATTCGTCCCTGCAAATTGTAAAACTTCATCCAAATCGGATAGCCGTTTGTTTTATTTACCCGAAGAATAATTTTCGAGTAATTCGATTTGCCTGAAATGGGGATTAAATCCAGCAAATAATCATCGGCGCCGGTGCTTGTTATTTTGCTTGTAAAGCGGTCGGAATAAGGGGTTGTAGCCATATCTTCGTATGAAAAATCGGTACCGGTAAACGACTGGCTTTTCGAAAGCATTGAAATGCGTTTTGGTTTTTCGAATGCCGGCATGGCCATCCACATCACACCATCGGGCAGTGAAAGTGTTGCAATCCCGGCTTGCGATTCGGGTTTGGTATAACGGTACAATTTTTTGTCGGGCCCTTTTTGAAACATTTCGGCTTCGCGAACTTTCTCGTTTCCGTCTTTGTCGGTTAAAATGATTGTAACTTTCCCTGATTTATCTTTCGATAAAAACATAATTTTATCCATTGCGGCCAAAATGGCTTGTGCATCCTGTGCCAAAGCAATCTGAATGCCTAAAATGAGGATTGTAAAAAGAAGTATTATTCTCATGGTTGTATTTTAAAAATTCATACATCTTTAAACGATTGATATGTGTTTTTTATTTGAAAGCACCAGAATTGCCGGTAACAAAGTAAGTGCACCAAGTCCCGATGCAAACATGCTGAGTGCAA
>JBBIVS010000120.1:4413-8940 GCA_037439605.1 Draconibacterium sp.
ATTCGAGTGGAACCATCTCCGAAAAAAGCAAAACCAAAAATCCGGCAGCAACCGAAAATACATTGATTATTATCGCCTTGCCGCTGATGTTGATGGTTTCGTGCAATGCCGCCACCACACCCTCGCCTTTACTCAAAGCATCTTTAAAATGCGAAATTACATGGATTGAATAATCAATGCCAATACCAACTGCAACACTCGCAACCAAAACAGTACCGATATTCAATGGTATTCCGCTGTAACCCATAAACCCGAAAAGGATTAATATAGCCGAAACAATAGGAATAGCAGCATAAATTCCCGAAAGCGTTGACCGAAGAAGCAATGCAACAATAAAAATTACAAATAAAACAGCAATGGCCAAACTTCCAAACTGGCTATAAATCAGGCTTCTGTCCATAGTTACATCTATATAAGGCATTCCGGTAACCTGTATCGAGCAGGTTTCGGTGGAATTTTCGGCGATGAATTTCTTCATGTAAGCTGCAAATTCTTTTTTAGCCTCATTGTCCGAATTCACAAATTTCGAAATTATAATGGCTTCATCAAGGTCGTCAGTAACCAGTTTTTTCATATTCTCGTTTCCGTCGAGTAAAAACCATAACTGTTCAATAGTTTCCTTTTCGTCGGGTATTCCGGTGCCATCGCCAAAAGCGCCATTGATACTTGAAACCAAATCGGCTACCGATTGTGTGGTAACAACACCCGGATGCCGTTTCATGTACTCTTCCATCCGGAGCATGGTTTTCAGTACTTCCGGACTTTGTACATCACCTTTGAAAAGAACAAAAATGGGTTTTGTTCCCCCGAACTTTTTATTCATTATATCGTCTGCAATCCTGGCCGGATTATCTTTTTTAAAGTAATTCCTGATATCAACATTTCGCTCGATGAGTAACAAACCGCCAATTCCCAGAACGGTGATTGGAATCCATGTAAAAATGATTTGTGCCGGATACTTAATTATAGTTTTCTGTAAAGGAGAAAGGAAATATCTGGACAACATTTTCGTTTTTGTGTCGCTTTTGTGAACCGGGGATTTTTCTGATCTTTTTGCCGGGAAAAATGAAATCACAGCAGGAACAAAAAAAAGCGAAAGCAAAAGTGCAAACAAGGTTCCCAATGCGGTGAACAAACCAAAATCGCGAATCATTCTCAGGTACGAACCAAAAAGGAAGGAAAGAAAACCTGCAATGGTTGTAAGTGCAGCAAGGATAACCGGAATAGCAACGTTGGTCAAAGCAGTTGCAACGGCTTTCTTTCGGTTAATTAGTTTTACCTGGTCGATGCGGTTAATAACATGAATGGTATAAGCGCTGCCAACCGCGAGTAAAACAATGGGAATATTGTTCGAAACCATCGTCATTTCGAAACCGGCAAGACCCATAATCCCGATGACCCAGTCGATGGCAATGATACAAACCATCAAAGGCATTACTACACCGGGCCAGGAGCGGAAACTGAGAAGCAAAACAACTGCAATTACCAGTAAGGCAATTGGGAACAATAGAGCCAGGTCGGTTTTAATAAGCCTTGCAATCGAAGTAATCAGCATGGGTGATCCGGCGAAATAAATCTTTCCTGACGAGTGGAGTGATCTGGTTTTTTTCTCCACCTCGTTTGCCACCTTTTGAATATCTGCACTGTCGTACAAAGTAAAAATAACGATGGTGGCGGTTCCATCTTCCGAAACGATTGAACCTTTGTACATGTCATTTGACAGCGCACGTTCTTTAAGTTTAGCTAATTCTTCGGGCGAATCGGGCAAATCGTTATCATCAACAAGCCGGCCTATTTCCATGCCTTCGTCGCTTTCTTTTATATCTATGGCATTGGTAAGACTGCTGACAGAAGAGATTCCTTCGGTTTGGGAAAGCGAATCGGTGATTTGTTTTATATGTCGGAGCACATCGGCTGTAAACACATTTTCGTATTCGAGAATAACCATTCCAATGCGGTTTCCGCCAAATTGTTCCCCGATTTTTTTCAGCAAAACCGCATCTTTATCGTTGGCGGGCAGTGAGCTAATAACATCAGAATTGATCTTAATATTTTGAATCTGAAATCCCAGGAAAACACTTACTGCCAAAACAAATACAATAATGAACCATCGGAACTTAATTATCAATTCTGAAAACTTTATCATACTTAGTGGTTTTGGTTTATAAAAAACCGTTTATCAACGCAAAATTAAAGATTTATATCATAGGTAACCAGCGGAAATATATTCTGTGCTATTGCAAATGCTGGAAATTTTGCAATGAAAGCAAATAATTTTCTGCATTAATTAAATGCATTTTTTGTTTCTGTTCCGGCATTTTGTTAAAACTTTTAACCAACATTCCGAGTCGCGGGTGTTGTAAAAAGAATTCGCGGTAAACGTGCAAGAAACGCCAGAATAAACCGTCCCACACTTCCTGCCACGATCCTTTTTCAAAATCGCCCATTTTCATGAGGTAGTTGCTACCGCTGATATAAGGTTTGGTTGCCATCAGTCCACCATCGGCAAACTGACTCATTCCGTAAACATTCGGAACCATCACCCAGTCGTAAGCATCAATAAAAAGTTCCATAAACCAGCGGTAAACTTCATCGGGGTCGAACTCGCACAGCAACATAAAATTACCCAGTACCATCAACCGTTCGATGTGATGGCAGTATCCTGTTTCAAGCACTTTTTTAATGGTGGCGTCAACCGGTTCGATTCCGGTGGATCCATTCCAGAATGAAGGTGGAATTTTTCTGGTGAACCCCCAAAAGTTCCTGGTGCGTTCTTCTGTTCCTTTCAACTCGTAAACTGCCCTGATAAATTCGCGCCAGCCAACAATTTGCCTGATAAATCCTTCCAGTGAGTTTAGCGGAATTTTATTTTCAGAAGCAAAATTCAGTGTTTCATCAATAATCAATTTGGGAGTAATTAACCCGACATTCAACATGGGCGTCACAACACTGTGGTTCAGAATATTTTCACCGTAAACAATTGCATCTTCGTAAATGCCAAATTCTTCAAACCTGGTTTGCAAAAACTGCTGCAACCATTGCTTACTTTCCCCAAATGTGGTTGCATATAAAAATGAATTGTTCAGTTCTCCATAATTTTCGGGAAAATATTTTTGTGTGAATTCAAATGCTTCGCTGTAAAACTGATTTTTTTCGGGGAACCGGACCCGGGGAGGAGTTTTGTCTTTGGGGTAACTCAGCCGGTTTTCAGCATCGAAAGTCCATTTTCCACCAACCGGTTTTCCTTCTGTTTCAGTCAAAATGTTTTTGCTAATCCGTTGATATTTGTAAAAGTCGGTTTGAAAGAAATTTTTACGGCCAGAAAAAAAGCGGGCATTTTCTTCGGATGCATTCAGAAAAAGAGGAGTGGGGTGTTTTACTGTGGCAATGGAATTTTCACTGCATGTTTTCGTGATTCTTTTCTCAAGCCAGTTATCGGTGGTATCAATATATTCAAGTTTGTTTATTCCCGATTTCTTTAAAAACGAAATCAATTTTCGAATGTCGGAAAGTTCATTTTGCGATTCAATGTAAACCACATTCAACCCTTTTTCGCACAGGTAACTTTCATAAAATTTCATGCCTGCCCTGTGAAACGCGATTTTGGTCTTGTGAAATTTGTATTGTCTGAAAAATAAATATTCTTCGACCAGATAAATAACAGAGCAATTCGTAATCAGGATGTTATCCTCAAAAAGCTGGTGTGGAAATATAAGGCCGGTTGATTTCATTATTTTAATTAAAAATTAAACTTTCAATGTTGACATGCCTCCGTCAACATGCAAAATCTGGCCGGTAATCCAGCCCGATTTTTCGGAAAGCAGAAACGCTGCAGCGTTGGCGAGGTCTTCTGTTTTACCTATTCTTTTCAATGGGTGCCGTTGAGCGTTGGCTTCCATTTTTTGTTCAGTATTGAGTAGCGGTGCGGCAAGCGGCGTATCGGTTAGTGAAGGAGCAATGCAGTTTACACGGATTTTCGGTGCTAACTCCGCAGCCAAAGCTTTTGTCAGTCCTTCAATTGCGCCTTTTGAAGCCGAAATTTGTGAATGAAAATTAAACCCGGTTTGCACGGCAACGGTTGAGAACAAAACAATGGCAGGATATTCGGCTTTTTTTAGTTTTGGCAAAACAGACTGAATTGCTTTTATGGCTCCAACTACCTGCAGGTTAAAATCGCTGGCAAAATCCTGCGGTTTAATCCGTTCAAAAGGTCGCAGTTTTATGCTTCCCGGACAGTAAACAAGCCCTTCAATCGTTTCGGGCAAAAAATCAAAAGAGATATTTTCATCCAGAACATTCAGTTGGTGATATTCAATCAGTTCATTTTCAGTTTGAATATTGTTTTTAAACCAGGTTCCAAAAACCCGGTGCCCTTCACCGGCCAATTGTTCGGCCAGTTTTTTACCAATACCCGATGAGGCGCCAATAATAAAGTAGTTTGCCATTTTTCTGTTTTAAAATTGTTTTAAATCTTAAAACAAAAAAATTGGGGATTTGTTAATTGTGTCTTCTCCGAAAAGTCATTTG
>JBBIVS010000121.1:0-5487 GCA_037439605.1 Draconibacterium sp.
GGTATGGAGTGAGGTTTGGTGCAGCTTCCACTGATTTAAGAACCAGATTTTCATCATTGCTGTCAGGGGCTTTAAATACATTTGTTGTTTGCTGAATCCCCGGTGATTTATTAGTCAAAGTATATGAATCAGGAAAATCATATTCAATTTTAATATCTGAAAGAGAATTCCCGTAAAGAGTGCTTTGGGGTTCTTCCGGATTTATTCTGTTTGGAGCTTGAACTTCCCCAACAGTATTGACACTTTCATCAATTTTTATTTTTCCCGATGGTCCTTCCGCTTTTAAAATATTTAAACGAGGTTGGTCAGAAATGTTGTCATTTCTTAACAAATCCGGGTTTTCCTGCATAAAATCCTGTACGGTCTGTAATTCAGGTTCTGCCTCACCTCCATATATCGTGGAAAATGTTATTTGCTGAACTTCATGTTTATTCTCTGTTTGCTGCAGGTTTACAGGCAATAATTGTGTATTGGTTACCTTAACAGGCAGAATCAATGAGTTTTGTTGAATGTACGGATCGGTTTGCCTTTTATTTGTATCGGTCCTGACATTCAGAGAATCACAGATAATTATACTTTGGCCTGTTTTAACTTGTCCGGCCAGTTGTTTGCCAGCTACAGAAATTATACACATGCAAACAATAATGATTGAAAAAGTCTTTTTCATGGCTATTTAGATAAGATTTATAATTTTAAAATGCTTTGTTTTGCGGAATAGCTTTTAAAGCAATTCACCAAATTCTCTTTTTCGGATTTTCGGGTAATCACCGACCTCTTTTTGCTAAGCCATTGAATTTTACAAATTGAATAAACCGGGAAAAGAGACGAAGATTCCCGGAGGGTACAGTTTAGATAATTAAAATCCTGAATATTTAGATTTCCTGCGTGATTTTTTGTCAGGGAAGTAGGATCGCCAAATTTGAATAATATGGAATAACCGCTATTATTCATAATAAGCTGATTAGATAAAGTAAAATCTCTACTAAAATAATAATTTAAAAGTTTGAACTTTGAAATTATAGTAAAGAGTCAAAATCCGGGACATTCTTTATCGAAAAATCAAAATGTCCTTTCATTAAGGAATATATTGCTATGAAATTTACGAAATAACTGACTGAAAAGCAAGAGAAAATCCAAATTAATGAAATGTCATCGAATGAATCAATTTGAAAAAATATGTATGGGGAAAATGTTCAAATTTCAAAATTTGCTTTCTCCTGAATTCTGATAAGTTTGCGGATTAAGTGCTAATTACGAATATTGTTTAATGAAAATCTTCGCTGTTATATTTTTATTTCAGTTTTAGTCACCTTGATTATCCGGTTATAATTTTCATTTTCAACATTGATAAAATAAAAACCCGACACCGCTTTAGCGCCATTCTGGTCGGTTCCATCCCAAATAACGAGGTTACGGCCATTAATAAAAGCCGGATCAAATTCCTTTATTTTTCTTCCCAATATATCATTGATCCTGATTTTTGTTTGCGCGCTTGCCGATTGCGTGAATTCAATGTACAATTCTTCGCTGAACGGAACCGGGTAACACTTCACATTAAACATCGCATCCTGCTCATCAATTCCGGTTGACATGTCTGCTTTGGCAATCAATGTAGCGCCTTTTTTGAAAATTGTACTCTCGCCATTTACAGGAATTATATTCAGTTCAGTTTCCTTTCCATTCCTGAAAATCCTCATTGAGATCTCATTCCCCGGTGTAAATCCGTTTTTCCCTTGAAGCCCGTCGTTTGCAGAAACCGGAATACTGACTGCCGATAAAAGCTGATTCGGGATTTTAACTGAACCTACACAAATATTACCGTCAAAAACCCCAATTTCATCGCCCGGTTTAATTCCCGATTCAGTCAGGTTTACAACATGAATGTTCATGTGCTCGGTACCGTTACCTTTAAAAGCCGGAACAAAATGGGTTGAAACCAGTGGGGCGGGCAAAACGATTTCCGATTTTATTCCGCTTTCATTAATAATCAGCGTACATTCGTTTTTTACTTTTACCTTGTAGCCTTCGCCGGGCCTGAAATTGATAATGTTGTTTTTCCATCCTCCATACACACCCCAGTCTTCAATTGTATTACCCGCTTCGTCCATCACTTTTATCAGTTTACCTTCACTGATGAGCGTACTGAACACATCCATCCCGTTTTGTTCTCCAGCCGCAGGCCACGATATCATGTTCCAACCGGAAGTTAAATCAATTTTAAAAGGGAACAGGTATTTTGAACCTTCAATCAATAATGTTGCCGGCGATTTAACTTTCACATTGTATCCTTCGGTAGTTGATAAATTGCCGATGCCATTTGTCCATCCGCCATAAACACCCCAGTCTTCAAGTGTTTTACCTTCCTCATTCATAACTTTAATTAAATGTCCAAGCGTTATGAGTTGCTTAAAAACCTCGTCCATGGTTTTATATTCGGGTATTACCCTGGCAGAAATGATGTTCCAGCCTTCCCTCAGACTGATTTGCTGGTCATCCGTTTGTATTTCGGGCTGGCCTTGCTGATAACCTTGTGTAAGGTAAAAGTCGGCTCCCTGGCCTGTTGCTGTAACCGGTTCGCCAATGGTCCACGAAAGCTCGATGCCAGCCCCTGTTGCAGTACTTCCGGCAGTGGCAATAACCTGTTGCGAAAAACAGTTACCTGCCATTAAAATGGCGGGAACAGATAATATTGCGCTTAATTTTTTCATCTCGGTTAATTTAAAATTTGGTCTTTACAATATACGAAAAAATTGAACAAGTCCAATCAGTTTTTTTTCAATCTTTCACTGTTGTGTTTAACAACGCTTCAATTTTTTCAAGCCGGGTATTTACTTTTTCATTTTCGGCTTTCAACCTGTCGTTTTCAGCCTTCAATTCTTTAATTGCATTCACCAACGCCACATTAATGGGATGCATGTTAAAATCGAGATACCCATCCGCGCCTTCCGACACAGCTTCAGGAAAAATTTTCTGTACTTCCTGTGCCACAAAACCAATCTGTTCTTCATTCGAATCCAACTGGCGCTGATTGTCCTTTTTATATTTATATCTTACTGTTTGCAATAAGGCAATCTCTTCGAGACCTTTATTGTAATCACCCAGCACATTTTTTAACCGTAAATCCGAAGAGTTTAACCACACAGTGCCTCCAACCGTTTTACCAGCATTACCATAAACAATCAGTCTTTCCGTCGGAAAGGCTGTTCCTATCCCTAAATTTCCGCCTTTAATATAGCTGTTTCCTTCGGCAAACAAAAAAATTTGATCAACACCGGCATCATCGTAAACATAGAATGCACCGGAGCCATTACTTGTTGATTGCCTGAATCTGAAAAGATAATCATTTGTGGTTGGATGGGTAATTTTCATTATATCTCCGGCGGCTGATGGTTTGATATGAACTTTTATATCCGGAGTTTCAGTTCCAATTCCCACATTTCCGCTAACATAAAATTTTCCACCGGTGAAATAACCTGAAAAACCATCATTTGATATAACCTGTGAATGAATCCCATAAGTAGTTCCGGTTGTGGAATATGCCCGTGCACCAATCGCGCGGCCACTTGTTGAACCTGAAGATCCAAAAATTCCCCAGGCGCTTCCGGTTGCAGCATCAGATGTACCAAAGACTCCCACACCATTAGGCGAAGCAGAACGACCCTGAACACCGGATGTGGAGCCCGTGGGTGCACTTGAAAAACCATATACACCTGTGCCCTGATTAGAAGCAGAATGACCACGAACTCCAAAAGTTGCACCAGAGGAAGTACCTGCATATCCATAAACGGCTGTACCCTGAGTGGAACCTGTATAACCCTCAACACCGGAAGTTGCTCCGGTACTTGATGTAGCAGAGCCATAAACACCCGCTGCACTTCCATCAGAGGAATCGGTAAAACCAATAACCCCGTAATTTCGACCGGTTTTGCTGGATGCATATCCCTGAACCCCTCTGCCGTCAGGAGAATCCGACCGCCCAATAACCCCCCTTGTTAAACCCGTTGTTGCCGTTGCATGTCCGGTTATTGCCGCACCACCAGTTGCAGTTCCCGAATTGGAGACTTTAAGTGCATAGGAATCCTGTTCCGTAGTGAGCGCTGTTCCTTCAAACGGTAATGTTAATCCACCCAAACCATCATTTCCAGGCGCCCAGGATGTTCCGTTCCATTTAAGCGTTTGCCCGACGGTAGCGCCACCTTGTGCAATTTTGGCGCCGGTAACTGCACCGGCAGCAATTTTGGCTTCGGTTACCGAATTACTCCCCAGTTTATCAGCAGTAACAGCGCCATTCTGAATTTTAGATGAAGTAACACCATTATCGGCAATTCCCAACGGAGTTGAAACTGTACCATTGCCTGTTATTGTTGAATTCGAATTAACAGTTTGACTGCCCCAGTTATCGCCGGTTTCAACGGTTTTGGCATGTAAAGCGTAAGGTACACTCAGCAACTGGCTGGTGTTTAAGGTCTGATATGAAGTTCCACCGGCAGCATCCATTTCAACCTGAACAAAGTAAGTGTTGCTGCCCCAGTTGATGGCCGAAAAGGTTCCTGTTACCGGTGTGCCTTTACCGATTTCTATTTCAACCAAACCAAATGCATTGGTGGTTTTGCCGGTGTGAGTTTCCCTGTATGCAACTGTACCCGAGGCACTGCCGTTTAAAATACTGATTCTGAAACTAACATTTTGATTGCCCAGTAAATTGCCCGAACTGTTGCGGGCTACTGCCTGGTAACGGAAAGATGACGGAGTTTGAGCTGTTAACACGGTTACCAATAAAAAGGACAAAATGAAAAAAAATGTTCTTTTCATAAAATGGAAGTTTAAATGTTCATAATTCAAAATGGGTGCCGTCATCAGGAGAATACCTGTTCGGGCTTCATTTCATTTATCAACATTATAACCTGTTAATGCTTCAATTTGTTCAAGCCGTGTATTAAACTGTTCATTTTGCATTTTCAGCCGGTCGTTTTCGGCTTTCATCCCGTCAATCAGTTTTTGCTGTTCTTTAATGGACTCTAACAAAACCGGAATCATTCCATTGTAATTGACCGACTTAAATCCGTCGGTTTCGGTGTTAACCAGCTCAGGGAATACCTCTTCCAACTCCTGGGCAATAAAACCCAGTTGCCAGCCTTCCGCAAATGTGTAATCCGGAAATTCGCCGCGCCGGAATTCAAAAGAAGCGCCCCTGACCTTCAATATCCTTTCGAGCGGATTTTCGATGATACTGATATTCTTTTTAAATCTCAGATCGGATGACGACCAGCTTCCGGTGGCATAAGCATTTCCGGTTATGTAGAGAGCATAGTTAGTAGAAGGGGCCTCATTTCCATTTCCACCTATCTTAATTCTGTCGGCAAAAAAATTGTAGGTCGCATCATATCCCCAGCTATAATAGGTTCCGTTATACCATATTGCTTCATCGCCGTTGCATCTCAATGCTATTCCTGATGAAATTCCATTGAGCAGGTTTGCAGTACCAAC
>JBBIVS010000121.1:5497-8914 GCA_037439605.1 Draconibacterium sp.
TTCCCAATCCCAAGTTTTGTGTCAATATATACCTGTCCGCCCAAAAAATAACCTGCATAACCGGTGGAATTTGATAAACCATAAATTGCTTTGCCATTTCCGGTTGAAGCAGTTCCACCATAAACTCCTATACCTGTACTTGAATGGGTATCGCCATAAACACCTATGGCTGAGCCTGTAGTCGAAAAATTTATACCACACACGCCAAAACCACTGGAAGAAGAGCATTCTCCCTTTACTCCATAAGTAACTCCTGAAGCTGAGTTCGCATATCCCCGCACTCCTATCCCTGTGTCAGTTTCTGAATTACCATATATCCCTGTAGTTCCTTTACCATAAACACCTCTGCCTGAAGACGAGTTTGATTCTCCAAACACGCCACAGGCATTTCCTGTTGTAGTACTGTTATATCCAACAACTCCATATCCGTCAGGTGAACTTGCATAACCGTAAATTCCGGAAGAAATTCCGCTTAATGATGTTGCCGAACCATAAACACCTTTTCCCCCTACTATTTCTGAACTGCCTCTTACACCAAGATATCCTTTCCCGTAAACACCACTTCCCTGAGGTGATTCTGCCTCACCGTAAAGACCTATACCCCAACCATTCGAAGTCAATCCCTGTCCTCCATTGCAGGTAATTTTAAAAGAAATTCCACCTGTGGTTACACTCCCATCATAAGGTAATGTCAATCCATCATTATCCGGGGCCCAGGCAGTTCCGTTCCATTTCAATGCCTGTCCGGTTGTGGCGCCTGCCTGGGCTATTTTTGTACCGGTTACAGCCCCTGCCGCAATTTTGGTCTCTGTAACGGCATTGCCGGCAAGTTTTTCGGCAGTTACAGCACCGTTTTGTATTTTTTCAGTGCTAACAGAAATATTGCCTAATTTTTCGGTTGTTACGGATGAACTGGCCAAATCGGCTGTTGCAACGGCGCCATCTACAATCTTTAGCGTGGTAACGGCATTGTCAGCAAGGTCGGCATTAGTAACTGTGCCATCCACAATTTTCGAAGAAATAATAATATCATTAGCCATATCGGCTGTTGTAATCGTACCGTCCTGTATTTTTGGGTTGGTAACAGAACCATAGCCTAAATCGTCAGTTAGCACGTTACCGTTTGCGATTTTAACCGAAGTAATACCGTTATCAGCTACCATTAAAGGATTTCCTGATGTACCTTTTCCCCAAAGTGTGACATCAGTCTGAACTGTCTGATCACCCCAGTTATCGCCCGTTTCAACGGTTTTGGCATGGAGCGCGTAAGGCACGCTCAACAACTGGCTTGTGCTCAAAACCTGGTAAGCAGAACCGCCGGCGGGGTCCATTTCAATTTTTACAAAGAAACTGTTGCTGCCCCAATCGATTGATGGGAAAGTGCCTGCGAGCGGTGTTCCTTTCCCAATTTCGAGTTCAACCAGGCCAAAGGCATTCGTGGTTTTGGCGGCGTGTGTTTCTTTGTAAACTTCAGTACCTGTAATACTGCCGCTGAGTATGCTCATCCGGAAACTTACCGTTTGATTTGCCAGCACATTGCCCGAGTTGTCGCGGGCCACGGCCTGGTAACGGAACGATTGCGGGGTTTGGGCAAAAAGAATATGTACGAAAAGAATGAATACAATAAGCGCAATTGATTTTTTCATCTCAGTATTATTTTTGGTTATTTTTTATTTTCAGCGGCAACTTCCATCATTTGTTCCAGCCTCTCCAAACGGCTGTTAACGGCTTTGTCGCTGGCTTTCAACTCAAGATTCTCAGCTTTGATTTCACTGTTTTCGTTTTTCAGACGTTCATTTTCAGCTTTAAGTTCCTTAATAGCTTCCACTAATACTGCACTCATTTCGGCATAATTTACGCCTTTGTAGCCATCGGTTTCGTTGGTAAAAACCAGTTCAGGTAGTATTTTCTCCACTTCCTGTGCAATAAAACCAATTCGGCTGCCATATTCCGGATTGTTTTTCCAGGTAAACAAAACGCCCCGGAGTTGCATTACCTTATCCAGTCCTCCCTGCAGGGTGCTGATATTTTCTTTTAACCTGATATCGGAGGTGGTGGCAGTCAGGGTACCATCGGCTGTGCGGTTAACTGCTCCTGAATATGCACCTGAACCAATGCTTCGGAAACGCGCATTACCATTTACATCAAGATTTTGCGTTGGCGCCGAAGTATTGATGCCCACCTGCCGGCCTTTGACAATCATGGCCACAAAGAAATTCGGGTCGTACCCGTCACACCGCAGCGAATAACCCGTGCCTTCCTGAATGAGCAAAGCTGTACCGTCGGTAGAATTTGTTGAAGCCCGGAGCGCTATTCCGGCGCTGTTCTCATTGATAAAATTCACCGTTGAATTATTTCCTCCCGAAATGTCGGAAATTACTTTTAGCCGGTTTCCTCCCGGAGTTTCAGTACCCAAACCAGCATTGCCATTTTTCATTATGGTAAGTGCATTGCTTCTGGCCTTTTCACCAGTGCCGTTCCCTATCACAAATAAACGGTCGGCAGCGTTGATATAAGAGACTCCAACCGGTGTGTAAACCGTGTTGTGCAATCCGACGGCCACTTCGCCATAAGAGGGCGCCGTGGTGCCTTCGCCAATGGCTGCGGAAGCTATTCCGGATGCCACGGTTTTATAACCCAAGGAAAAGGAATAACCATTTGAACTTACCGCCGATAAACCCATAGCAAATGAATAATTTCCGGAAGCTTTTGTATTGTAACCCATTGCTGCCGAAAAATATCCAATATTCTCCTTGTCCCAATCAGTTTGATACACTTTGCCAGCTCTGAAAGCTGCCTTGTCGGGGTACCACATTAACCTTGTTCCTCCGCCGCTGGCCGGCGGGTTACCGGGATTTGTCTCCTTCATTTCGCCTGTAAACAATACGTTTCCCTCGCTGACCCCGGCGCCACTGGTATGTAACAGAGCGGTTGGCGTATCGGTACCGATACCTGTGTTACCGTTTTTCAGAATGGTCATGGCATTTCTGCGTGTTGCTTCTGAAGTGCCGGTACCAACCACGAACTGCCGGTCGGTGGCCGTATAAACAGTGGCTGACGCCGGAGTATAAAGGCTGTTATAGGATCCGAATGCTGTTTCACTATAAGAGGGGACTACAAGATTATAACCCATGGCAACGGATGCCGTTCCGGATGCGATCGAACCGTAACCCGATGCAGTGGACACATAAGCCGCCGATGTGGTATTATGTCCCATGGCAGTGGAGGAATTGCCGGTAGCTTTGGTGACATAACCCAGGGCAACGGCATTGTCGCCTTTAGCTTTCGGGCCATATCCCATAGCAACGGAAAACGTTCCGATGCTGTCCTTGTCCCACCAATTACCACTGACATATCCCACCCTGAAAGCTGCCTTGTCGGGGTACCACATTAACCTTGTTCCTCCGCCGCTGGCCG
>JBBIVS010000122.1:0-8892 GCA_037439605.1 Draconibacterium sp.
TACTTCCTGAGTTGAGCCAAACCTGCGAACTGTCGGGTAATATAATCGTTGTTTTATCGCCAAAAGCACAAGTAACTGTTGTGTATGTATCGGCTGACGTTTTTGGTTTCTGCGCAATCCAATAGGTAAACGGAATTGCCAGCGCCAAAACGATCATCGCTGCATATTTCAATACATTAAACAGCTTATATCTTTGTTCACTTTTCAATTTAACAAGCTTGGTGCGGTTAATGAAGTTCTGAATGGCCTTTTCAACATCGTATTCAGAATCGTTGCTGGTATTTTGACCTGAGCTAATCCAAATTTCATTCAAATCATTAAAAAAATCTTTGTTCTGCTGACTCTCGTTTACCCAGTTTTCGATAATTTTGTTCTCTTCAGAAGTTGCTTCACCCGAAAACTTCCTGACAATTAGCTCGTTAATATCAAAATTACTGTTCAAAATAAATTAATTACTGTTGTTTACATACTTGAGATGCCCGAAATTAGAAAAACCCTGTATTCGAAGACACAACTTTTGATTTAGCGGCAATAAATATGCATAATAATTTAATACCGGGATATATAAAAGGGTTATTTTTTCAGCAACTTTTCTATTTTTACATCATAAATAAACACAAACCAATGCAGAAATATTTGTTTTTTACCGTCCTGTTGATTTTTTCTTTCAGTGTATTTTTTGCAAAAAGCCAGGTACCTCAAAATGATACTTTGTATATTCCCGAATCAAAACAAATTCCGGTAATTGACGGATTGAATACGGATGAAGCCTGGCAGGCGGTTGAATGGAAACCAATCAGTCAGATTTGGATGCCTTATAACAACCTGCCATCGAATTTAGGACAGGAATCGGGTTTGCAATTGTGGCAGGGCGCCGATGATTTTACCGGTAAATTCAAGGTTTTGTGGTCACCGGAAACCAACTTGCTGTATTTTATGGTTGAAATTACGGACGATGTTTTTACCGGTGGATACGTTTACAACGAAAATCCAAACTCAGGTGGAGGTTACCCAAATTACGACATTGTCGAGGTTTTTATTGATGAAGACCGGTCGGGTGGATTGCATGTGTTTGACGGGACTGGCAGCGTTGCCACTCAATGGGGAACCAATGCCGAGAACGCCTTTTCGTATCATCTGGCCATTAATAAACCCGAACCCGATAAAGCTCAAACTCAGTTTAACGCGCTCGATATTTCAGGAACCAACTGGGGCTCTTCAACCCAGAAAGTGGCCAACTATGCCGCGCACTTCCCGGGTTTCGCGGTTAGCATTGACGGCAATAAATACATCTGGGAGTTTTCGTTAAAAGTGTATAACGATAAGTATGTTAACTCAAATCCTGAAGCTTCCCGGGTCAGCCTTCAAGCGGGAAAAGTGATGGGACTTTCGATGGCGTACTGCGATAACGACAACCCAAACGAAAGCCCTTTACAGCGCGACCATTTTTTTGGGTCGGTGTATGTTCCGCCGGCAGCCTACAACGACCACTGGAAACAGGCCAATGGATATGGCGTGGCAAAACTCACCAAAAGCGTTTCGACCTCTTCGTATCAACCGAAAATAAACGACTACATTAAGGTAAATAATAAAGTTTTAAACGGAAAGCTTTACACTTCGGTTTATTCAGGAATCAGCGGGAAAATAAGCATCAGGATTTTTAACCTTTTTGGACAGGAGGTTTTATCGAAAACCACATCAAAACCCACCGGCGACTGGAGCGTAAGTTCTGAAATCCAGGGTTTGAAAAGCGGAATTTACCTTGTTGAAACCGTTCACGGAAACCAGCGCAATACAACCAAAATTGTATTGCCCTAAATTCCCGGAAAATCAGTCAGCGATATAATTTGTCCATTTTGTGCCGTCAAAAGCAGAGACTCCGTTAGCAGTGCCAAACCAGACAGTTCCATTTAAATCTACAGCAATGCAAAGCACATTATTATCAACCAGCCCATCAGCTTTTGTATAACTTTTCCAATTAGTGCCATTGAAAACAGTAACTCCTGAAGGTGTTCCAAACCACATTTTTTCCGATAAATCCTTGTTGATACATTGCACCGTATTGCTAACCAATCCATCGGTAACATAAAAGGTTTCCCAGTTTAATTTAGCCTGTGTCCCTTTGTGCCTGGCAAGGCCTTCATCAGTTCCGTACCATTGGGTTGAACCATCGGTAAAAACACAAAGCACATTTTGCGAAGGCAACATGCTCCAGGGAATTTCGTAAGGTGAAGCTGCAGTAATTGCATCCACATTTTTGGCAACCATGCGGGCAATTCCGCCTCCTTTGGTGGCAATGTAAATGGTATCGCCGGTGTAATCTATTCCTGTAATCCGGTTAGTTACAAAAAAATCATTGCTGTAATGATTGCTGTTGTTGATTTTTGGCCATTTGCTGCCCTGAAAGGCTGAAAGCCCGCCATTGGTTCCAAACCACCGGATATTTTTATTGTCGATGCGAACTTTGAATACAGAATCGCCCGGCAATCCTGGGCTGCCCGGGAAAAGGGTTTGCGTGTTGCTTTTTGTGTAAGTTGTAGCCCCCGAAATGGCATCAACCGGCAGTGCGGCCACATTGATTCCCTTGTTGGTGGCAAGCCACAACTCTTCAGAGGAAGATGTTTTTTCAAATCCCAGTCCGTTAATGATTTCAACAGTAACTTTGGGATTTTTGTTGTACACTTTCCAGGTGGAACCATCGAAACTTGAAAGGCCTTTTTTTGTGGCGAAATATTTTACGCCGTCACTGTTTACAAAAATGGCGCTTACATAATTATCGGGCAACGATTGCGGTATATCAGGTTCCGGAGCTTCATTATCCTTGCAACTGTTTAATACAAATATTGAAGAAACCAATATCAGAAAGAGGTATTTCATTATACACGGGCTATTTGGCAAACTGAATTTTTTGAGATTCATTAAAACTTTCGGTGCTGTTTTTACCAGTTAAACGGACAAAATAGGTTCCCGGCGTTAATTCATTTCCGGCGGCTGACCAAAACACATCGTGTTTACCGGCTTGCAGAAATTCGTTCTTCAGCATTTTCACCATTCTGCCTTCAATATTGTACAGGGCAAGATTTACTTCAGCCGGATTATTCAATTGAAATGAAACCGTTAACCTGCCGCGGAATGGATTCGGATAAGTACTGAAAGCCAAATCAGATTTCAGGCTGATATCCTTTGCGGAAACCACTTTTCCGGAAATTTGTTTTAACTCGATTCCTTTGTCCAAACCCAGGTTGCGGCTGTATTTTTTATCAGTTGAATTATTCCAGTGTTCGTGAATACCGAGGCTTTTTAATTCTCCTTTTCCATCAGGATTGTAAACAATTCCATCGGGCCAGTTTGCTTTGTCGGCTGCCTGGTGAAGATAGTCGTCAACCCCAACCCAGTTTGGATATGCTTCGGGCTGGTTTATACCGTTATATTCGGTGCGAAGAAAATCGTAACAGACTGATTCAAGCGCCACCTGATCAACCGACATGAAAATTGAGTTGCTCCAGTCGCCATTAAAAGGGGCCATTTTCCATTTACGTGGCGGTTTTACTTCACTTTCGCTGCCGCCAAATAAACCATCAACAATGAAAAGCATGGTATTCCCGCCCAACTTTTCGTGACCCATAATATCCACCAGTACGCGGTATTTTTTATAACCTGTATTTGATTGATCGAGCCCGTTATTTGAGGTTGAAACCAGAGCCGGATGTAAATGACTCGCTCCGCTGCGGGTAATTGAGCCAAAATGATTTTTTGCATTCAGTGTTACTCCTCCCCTGATATGTGATTTTAGATTGGCAATATTGATCATATAATCCGCATTTTCCATTTCTTCGAAATACCGCTCGGTTTTTTCAGCTATTCTTGCTCCCTTGTCAGAATATTCCATGGCAGGTTTGATTGACTCAAGAATAAAAGTGCGGTGAAATTTGTCCGTTGTTTTATCAACATATTTCACTTTCGGAAATTCGTTGTACCAAACCTTGAAATTATGATCGTAGATGTTTGACATGGGATCGCCTACATAAATATTCTCCTGAGGAACTTTTGCCACATTTACCAGTTGACGTAAAATGTTGAGTACAACAAACGGGCCTGTTTCGGTTGCGGCATAATTGGTTGCCCTCCACGAGGGCGAAATAGTTCCGCTTTGCTGTAATGCAAACCCGTTTGCTTTTTCCTGCGCGGTAAGCAGCCAGCTTGCCGTTCCCTGGTTTATTTTCAGAAAAATTGTTTCATCAGGTTGATAACTTCTGTTTCCCCTGTTTTTTTTCTGATTGTGATTGGTAAATATTGCATCCCAGGCAGCTTTCAAATTGGTTGCCCCGGTAAGTTCGAGTACCGATTGTTCGGCCATTCCCCTGATGACAAGTGTATCGTTATTTTTATAATCCCAGAAAGCGTTTCCGGGTTTATTGGTACAGTCAGCACTGGTTGCGTCCGGATTCCAGGCCCAGATTACCCTGCCCGGTAGAATGCCCTGTGCCTCGCCCATCGGGTTGTTGGTGCCATCGGGCGGTTCGTTGATGATTGTTGTTTTGGCAAAAACCGGTTGCTGATTATGTAATACAAAGAAAACAACTGCCGAAACCAATCCGGCAACAACCAGGAACAATGCGGCTACATAACTTTTATTTCTGAAAAGTACCCGCGATTTTTTGAAAGCCACAAAAGATGAAGTAAATGCCAGCATGTACAAAACAAATCCCGACATCAGCGGAGCGGCAGCCCGCATACACGGATATCCCGCTCTCGAAGGTTTTGGAATCACCCGGATTAAAAACCAGATGGTGGCAAGTAATCCTGCCACAAAAAGCACAGGTTTTAAAGTTGATTTTTCAAGCAGGTATTTTTGTGCTTTTTTTATGCTTTTGGCAATAGAGAAATCTGAAAGTTTCATATTATAAAGTTTTAATAAAATATTCATTTAATAAATTGGCAACCAGCCAGTGGCCGTTTTTATTCCAGTGATTGTCACCGTGAATGAAAAATTCCATTCCCAGAGCTGCTGAAACCGGGGGATTGATGAATGTTGGATAAAGATTGATAAATCCTGCACCCGTTTCTTCGGCAAAATCTTTCCAGAAATTAACATACATATCTTCGGGTTGCATCAGAGCTATCTGTTCCTGCCAGGGATGCACTGAAATGGTCATCTTTATTCCATTATTTTTACATAGTTCATAAAGTTTCATCATGTTTTCCTTACCCAGAGCAAGTCCTTTTTTTGCAATTTCGATAAAATTTTCATCGTAAAGCCAACCCGAAACACCATGAAAACGGGGATTAGATAGCATCACATTATCGTCGAAACCAGAAAAAAAGGAGGCGTAAAGTTCAAGTGCATCAACATTGGCGCCGTCTTTCCGGTATTCGTCAAAAAGGGCTGCCTTTTCAAGAAAACGTTTAGTTTGGTAATTTTTCATGAATCCGCTAATGGTATGCAGTGTAAATGATTTATTGATAGCCCGGTTTTTAAAATTCAAAATTATTTTGATGAGAACTCCCGGATTTTCAGTCACAAAATTTTCATAAACAATTTCGTTTTGGATATCGGACAAATCAATAAAAACAAAAAGTTCATCGAATTTTAACCCAACTTCATCAAGCAAATATTTTGTTTTCAGATAATAAATTTTAGGAGAATAACTTACCGCGGCAGCATTTAATATTTCGGTTTTTGATGTATCAGTCTTGATTATCAACTGGCCGGTGAACGTATCAGAAAAGCTTATCCCAACTCCTTCTGTATGTGAATCACCCATGAAAAGAATCCGTTTTTTTGACGAAGTGAGAGGTACATTCCGTATTTCAGCATCTCTGAACCCCAAAGAATTTGTATAAACCGGATATGAAATACCATTCCATTGAGCCAGGGCTTTTTGATTGGGAATCAGTCCGTGGTGGTAATAAGAATGAGGTGCCCTGAAAGTCCGGTCCGAATTTTTGATCAATACACCGGCCAATATCAAATCAATTCCAACATATACAACAATGAATATAAAAATGAGGATAAGTTTATAAATCGTTGTATTTTTTATAATCATTATTTTCTGTTCAATGTTTCAGTATAAATCCTCAAAAGATCATAGTTTCTGAAATTTTCCTGAAATGTATGTTCCATCGGGTCTTAAAATGCCGATGATATAAAGTCCGGGATTGAAATTACTGACCCTGATATTATAGCCATTATACAAATCACCTCTGAAAACGGTCCGCCCCGAACTATCTGTAATCTCTACCTTTGATCGATTGTCAAGTCCGGCATTGAGATAAATTTTTTCAGTGGCCGGATTTGGATAAAACAGAATTTGATTTCCTTCCGGTAAATCACCGATTGCAGTTGCCGGACAGTCAACTCCCTGATTGGTAACCTTAATCCTGACCGTATCGCTTAACGTATGGTTATCGGAGGCGTAAACGCGCAAAACAATGTTTCCCTCGTCGCCACAAACTCCCGAGGCTTTTATGTGCAATCTTCCGCCCGACAAAGTAGTTAAAATGCTTTTTGTATTATTTTCAATTACATCCATAACAGCCACTGTACTGAAAGCACCGGTGGGTAAAATTTCGGTACTGATTACATCGGTTCCCCTGTTGGTATTGATGATAAAATTTCGGGTTGAAAAAACCTTCAGGCTTTCGGGCCTTTTGCGGTCCCAGTAACCCAATTGCAACTTTTTATAACCCGGGTCATTGCCTTTAAAATGAACAATCACCATTGCATGTTTTGGCACTTTTATCAGCAAATCAGGTGTTAATGAAACTTCAGCCGAGTCGATTTTGGTGTTGTACGAACTAAAGTCGTTTTCCCAAAGCGTGTATATTTTTGCTTTATCAGAAAAACCAAGGTCAGATGGCAATTCAAGCTGAATGGTAAAATCATTTTCAAAATCGCGGTTCATCATCAAAACACTGAACTTTTCGCCCGAGTTGTAGGCATATGCTCCAACCGGTTCATAATTAATGGGTTGCCCCAGGGCATTGGTGATTTTATTATTCGTAATCAACTGTGTTTGCATATTGTGTCCCTTGCAAAACCTGTTGAAATACATGCCGGTATTATAAAGCGGCAAACGTTTGTAATTGTCAGCCGGTTGTGTAATACGCCATTCGCCGCCGGTTAGGTGAAAAATTGTGGGCACTATCGAACCGTAATTCATCGAATTGGCCATGTAGTCCGTCATAGAAATGGCCTGTCCGAAGCGGCCATTGTACGAAGTGGTGGTCATGTTCGACTCGTAGAGGTAAAAGGTTTTAATTGTTCCGGTCAGGCTTAGCATATCTTTCATGGTAAGCACAAATCCTTCCATATTTTTTCTTGCAATTTCGAACCCGCTTTTATAGTAATCAAGTTCGGTGTTGCCTTTTGGAACGTCTTGGTCGTAGTTAAGGTTACCGCCCATATAACCGGCTACTGCCAGACATTCGGCATGGCCGCGGTCACCGGTCAGCACTCTTGTGTTCACCCCGTAGCTGTTGTCGGGATGCGGGTTACGGCCGCTGTACACCATGATAATTTTTTCAGGATCATAGTATGGCGATGACCTGACCACATTGGACATATCGCGTACCCATTTGGCGTATTTGGTGTAATCGGATCCAATTTGTGAATCGTGCGCAGCAGCTCCCCAAACTTCGTTACCGAATTCAAGCAGAATTCCCTTCCCTTTTTTCAGCAACGGTTCTGTAAAACCTTCTGATGCGCGAACTGCGCCCCAGGTGGTTGATGCGTCGCCGGCAAGGTATTCCAGCAGGTTCAGAAAAGTATTCGGACTGGCGATATAATCGATGTTTTCCTTCACACCTACGGTTAAGGCGAACCGGGCGCCAATCTGGTTGGCAAAATTCAGCATCTTGCCGTAAGTATTTACTTTTCCCGGCCCAACCGAGCCCTGGAATGATTTTGAATTGGCAGAAATAGCGCCCCAGCGGATTACCCCTGGCTGAAACTCTTCAACAATTTTTCTGACTTCAGCTTTATTGACCATTTCGCCGTTTTCGTATGGGCCGTTTAACCCAATTCCTTCGTTCCAGGTGGTGTTTTTATTAAAGACAACAACTTTCCCAACCCGTTCTCCGAGGTTTGGCCCGGTGGGGTTGAAAGCGGCGGTTGCAGCAGTAAATTCCTTGCTTTTTGCCGATATATTCATCCCTGCATCCACCGATTCAATTGTAATTGTATAAGTGGTTTCGGGTAACAGGTTATGTATAACAGCGCTGTCGGCAAACAGAAATCCGGTTTTATTGTAAAGTTCACCGTTGATATAAACGTTGTAAGCAATCACTTCGGTTTCGTTATCGGTGGCGCCGCTCCATTTGATTTTCAATGATAAGCCTGTTTTCTGCAAAACATTCAGTTGTTGCGGAGGCGATGGCAACTGGTTATCTTCTTTATGGGTTTCAACTGATAGCACGTTGCTTACCATCGATTCGTTTCCTGCCTGATCGACTGCCTTGACAACCATCTGATATCGTGTTCCGGGCTTGAGCTTTTCGGGTTTAAACGAAGTATTTTTGATTAAATCGTTGTTAACCCTTTTACCGTTGGCATAAACAACATACCCTGAGACTTTATTATTGTCGGTCGATGCTTTCCAGTTGACAGAAACTGATGTTGACGAACGCCACTCCATTTTCAGGTTGGTTGGCGCCGACGGTTTTACCACATCGTAAACCGGCATGGTGAATTTCCCCGGAATAAAACCCATACTGATGCCGGGAGCATCCCATAAAATACCGCCGAAAGTGGAATGAATGATCCACTGGGTGGCATAAAACGCATAAACTTTCCCGGCTTTCAGCACAATATCGGCTGACCTGGTGGTATTGTTGCCTATTTCGGTACCCACATTGCCATGAGTTGTACTGCGCCCGACAACCAGTTTGGCA
>JBBIVS010000123.1:0-8290 GCA_037439605.1 Draconibacterium sp.
CGAAGGAACGAGCGGGTCGGCATCCGGGTTTTTAAGATGGAGCATTCCCTGACGATATTCCTTGAGCCACGACTCGCGGCACGAATAAATGATAAAAACCTTGTTGCCGTTTTTCAACACTTCCGCGCCTTCCTGTATGTTCAGCGGGCCGCCGGTTTCCCAGCTTTCAACCGGCGACGACAGCAAAATCCGTTTCCCTTTCAGCGTGTAAGGATTTTCCATTTCCTGGATGAACAAGTGCTGCGGAGTTGCATCGGTGTCCATTTGTTGCAGCCAGCCCGACCAGATGGCATATAATTTTCCTTTGTGTTCAAAAACCGTCATGTCGATTGCCCAGATATTTTTTGAAATGTCCGTGGGGTTATCGCCGGTGTTCAGCATGCCCATGTCTTCGTATTCGCTGAAAACATCGTCGGTTTTTGAACGCAAAACCCCTGTTCGCTGGTGAATAAACGGCGGGCCCGATTCGCCGGCTGCATAGTAAACATACCAGCGGTTGTTAATAAAATGAATTTCGGGGGCCCACACGCAGGCTTTGTTCCAACCATCTAGCGGCGCTTTCCAGATTTGTTTAAGTTCGCCTTTTTTTGTCATTAGTTTCGAACGCGAAACAGTAATTCCGTTGTTTGCCGAAAAACAATAAATATAATCGTCGCCCTGTTTTATAAGCCATGGGTCGGCCCCATCCCAAACCGGGTTTGTAAAAGTGGTTTTTACAGTTTCCCCGGGTAATTGGCTTTCGCTTTTGCTGCATCCGGCAGATGCGAGTGTGAAGAATATTATCAGGTTCAATCTAAAATTCATAATTGCATTGGTTTGGTTTATCAAAACTAATTTCTTGAAAATATCGTTTATAAATCAAGTTCCTGTCGTAAAAGTACTATTTATCAGCGATTCCAAATTTATTTACAAGATTGTCATATTCTTTGCGTGAAATGGTAATCATGCAACCGTGGCGCACCGAGTCGGGCAGGCTGTATTTGTCCCAGTCGCTGAAAAATGTATATCCCGAAGCCTGGTACCAGGGGCCATTCATGTTGTCGGCAATCGACAATCCGTATGAAACACCCGGGTATTGTTCGTAATACAGGTACCAGATTTTTCCATCGGGCGAAGGAATCAGCATTGGCGCTTCCCTGAAATTCGGGCTAACGGGCGCCGAAGGTTCAGAATAAGGCCCTGTTAACGAAGCTGCCCGCGCAATGCGGATGGTTTTTCCGGTTGGCCAGTACAATGTTGGATAAGCTTCATCTTTTAAGACAGCAAAATACTGGTTGCCGATTCTGCGGATAAAAACATCGATGGTCCCCATGTTCAAATCGAAAAGCTTTTCAGGATGTTCCGAAAAAGTCTTCAAATCTTTTGAAAGCACATACAAAGTGCGTTGGCTTGCCCAATAGCGCTCGGGGTCTTCTTTTGTACCTTCTTTGTGAGGTGTGTGCCAGGTAAGAATATAGTCTTTTGTGCTTTCGTCGAAATAAATTTTTGGGGCGCCAATGCGTTGCAAAGCTTCAGAATAGCCCGGCGTATTTTTCAGGTTAGGCGTGTAAGTGGTGTGTAACGTCCATTCTGACAGGTTTGCAGAAACCCAGATGTTGATGTCAGGCGAAGCGTCATTGCGGTTTCCGGCAATGTAGTAACGTCCATCGTGGCCTTTGGTAATATCGGGGTGACCTTTGTAATCTTCAAAAACACGTTTCCGGTTGTTCAGCGCTTTCCAGTGAAGGCCGTCGAGGCTCACCGAATAGTAAAGGCGACCATAATCCTGGTGCGTCATGTGGGCAAAAAGATAGGCTTCGTTCATTGGTTTTTCGCCTTCTTTTACCTGACCGGGTGGATTGGGTTGCTGCGAAAAGGCTGTGAAACTGAGCAGGCAAAGGGATAATATCAGGCTATTGAAAATCAGATTTGACTTTTTCATGTTGGTTTGATTTATTTTTCTTTCTGAACAGGCGTTATATAGTTGGGGTCGATGACCATAATTTCTTTTCCGTTTTTATTTTCGAACCCAACCGTGCTGATGTACATGTGGCGGGGGTGAATTTTTGTTGTGCTGGCGTGGGCGTGAAAAACAATCCTGAGTTTGCCGTCTTTATCAGTAAACATGGCGCTGTGGCCAACACCAACCAGATTTCCGGGTTTTTGCAGGATTGGGTTGTTTTCATATTTTGTCCAGGGGCCGGTTACCGACGGAGCTGTGGCAAAACCAACCCCGTAAAAAGGGCTTTCGTAACTGTTGGCCGAATAAGTCATGTAATACGCCCCATTGTGTTTTATTACAAAAGAACCTTCGTTTACGCGGGGCCAGATTTGCTCCCAGGGTTGCGAAACATTGATACACTTTTTAATAGTCCCGGGTTTGATGGTGATGAGGTCGGCTTCGAGTTCGGCAACACAAATGTTTAACCCGTCGTCGAACCTATCGAAGAAGAGATAAGGTTTTCCGTTGTCGTCGATAAACAGTGAGTTGTCGATGCATTTTTCGCCGGCAATCATAGGTTGCAGGACATCCTGTTTGAACGGGCCGAGCGGCGAATTGCCTGTGGCAACACAAATGTGCTCGTCGGCTGAATAATACATATAAAATTTACCATTGATGTGGTACACTTCGGGCGCCCAGAACCAGCGGTCGGCCCAAACATCGGCTTTGTGCAATGCAAGTCCGCTGGCCTTTTCAGAAATAGTCCAGTTGAGCATATCGTCGGAAACATACACCACAATGCCATCGGGCGACTGCGTTCCATATGCATAGTAGGTGTTATTCCAAAGCATGATAAAAGGGTCGCCAAGCGGAACTTTGGCAATGGGTGTTTCATCCGGAACTTCTGTCTGGCCTGAACACGACAGGGTCGAAAGCATCAGCAAAATAAACAACAGAAAAAGGAAGTTTCTAAGTTTCATGGTTAAAATGGGTTTATTTGTAATTTAAAATATACATTTCCGGTTTTAGAAAAAGGGGTCATTCATAATACTGTTCTATCAAAATTGAATGACCCCTGAAACTATAACTAACTAAACTAATAACCCTGATTTTGCGTTAATCCGCCAACGCTGTTGTCTATTTCTATCTGTGGTATTGGCAGTCGTTTGTGTTTTCCAATCACAAAGTTGTTAAAATCTGCATCTCTCGATTTCAGTTCGTCAATACCAGCCTGATTGTCGAGTAAACCCCAACGTTTCAGGTCGGCCCATCTCCAACCTTCGAAACAGAGTTCGAGGGTACGCTCCATCTGTAAACGTTTCATAAACGCTTCCGGCGAGTTCATTGCATCTTTGAAGGCGCTGTCCTCGAGTTTGCTGAGGTTAACCCTTTGTCTTACTTTATTCACATATTGAACCGCTTCAGCAGGCGAACCACCAGTTTTGATGATACATTCGGCAAGATTCAGCAATACATCGGCATACCTGATTACACGGTAGTTGTTTGACGCGAAGTAATCTTCCCGCTGACGGAAATATGCAGTGTTGTATTTTCTGATAAAACAACTGCCTGTCCAGCCTCTGGGCCCCCATGCTGTACGGGTATCAATGTAGTAATACATGGGGTCACCCTCCGGAAAATCCTGAAGATACTGTTCGTACAAAATACTATGATATAGGCGGATATCGTTTTTCCCATCCAGCCGTTTTTCTTTTTTGTATTCATCAACAAGCCATTGACGCGCTTTACCATCGCCCCATCCAATACCGCCGGGAGCGTAAAACTGTGTGCGCTGAAAACCTGTAGCCATACTGGCATTGTTTCCCGTATTGCCTTTGTTGGCATCGTTAAACTGAATTTCGAAAACACCTTCAATATTGTTTTCATTCAAGTGAGTGAAATTATCGACCCAGTTGGTAACCAGACCATAAATAGTGCCTTCCTTGCTGATTAACCATTGCAACTCGGTTTTTGCCAGGTCGTATTTATTTTGTTGCATGTAAACTTTTGCAAGTAATGCTTTTGCTGCTCCTTTTGTTGCCCTGCCTTTGTTGGCAGTGTCCCATGATTCGGGTAATGCGTCTGCTGCTTCTTTCAGATCTTTTTCGATTTGGCCATAAATCTGGGCATCTGTCGATTGTACAGGCGTATAACCGGCATCAACTGGTTCGAGTACCAATGAACCTTTTTCCCAAAGCAGAACAACCTGGAAATACCACAATGCACGCATGAATTTAGCTTCGGCCAGCGCCGATTCCTTTCTGGCTGTATTTGTTTTAAATTCAATTTCAGGAACGTATTTCAACACTTGGTTACAACGGAAAATTCCTCTGTAAAAATGCTCCATGTGCACGTTATTGCCTTCGTAAAAGTTGTAGTTGGCATACTGAAATTTTACCCAGTTGGCGAGTTCGTTCCAAGGTGAAGAACTCCATCCTTCGTCGGAAGTAAGATCGTAACGGAATGATAACCAACGCATCCAGGTACCTTCTTTGTATAACGAACTGTAACAGGCATTCACCCCTGCAATGGCATCGTCCTGTGTTTTCCAGAATGAATCTGTAGTTGCCTCGTTAGGGTTATCAATATCAAGTAAATCCTGATTACATGAATAACCTAGCAGAATCAGGAGCAATAAAATTGTAGCGTATTTTAAATTTTTCATTGTCGTAAGTTTTAAAAGGTGATATCCAATCCTGCCATAAACGAACGGGTATTCGGGAAAGCAAAGCTATCAGTTCCCCTGTTCCAGACATCAGTATTTATAAAATCAGGGTCAAGGCCTTTGTATTCGGTAAATGTAACCAGGTTATTTCCGCTGATATAGATTCTTAGTACATCAATTCCGGTTTTCTTCAATGTTTCTGAAGGGAAAGAATACCCTATCTGAAAGTTTTTCATTCTGAAGTATGAACCTTTTTCAAGATATCTGTCGCTGGTCTGGGTATTTCTTGTGTCGTTGTAAATAATTCTGGGAAATGTTGAATTTGGATTTACCTGGTACGGCTCTTCTCCTTTTTCGAATATAAAATAGTTCGAGTTGTCGGCAAAATAACGGCCTTGCCACAATGCAACGTTATACACATCGTTTCCGCTCTGGCCGTTCCACATCATCGACATATCAAAATTCCGCCATGAAGCATTAAAAATTAATGACATTTGCATTTTAGGCCATGGATTTCCAACAATCTGCCTGTCATTTTGTGTAATTTGCCCGTTGTCGTCAGTGTCAATATAACGAACATCGCCAAGTTTAGGCCTTTTTCCGTTGATGGTAATTGGAGTACCTTTCGAAGTTACGTAATTGTCTATTTCTGACTGAGTTCTGAAAAGGTCATCGGTTTTTAGCATATAAAACATCGACAAGGGTTCTCCAACCATCGATTTAGTTGTACTTGTATAATAAACATCCTTACCATAGCCCAGTTCAAGTACTTCGTTTGTCAGTGTTGTGAAATTAGCTGTTATGTTGTATTTAAAATCGTTTACCTCATCCCTCCAGGTTAATGTACCTTCAATTCCTGTATTTTTCAAACTGGCTGCATTGGCAACAGGGGCGCCACCTTCGTTACCTGTTGCAAGCGCAATCGGCATTCCCGTTAGTACATCTTTCGAAGTTGCATTATAATATTCCATGCTTACACCTAAACGGTTGTCAAGAAAAGCAGCGTCGAAACCGATGTTGTAAGTTTCTTTGGTTTCCCATCTTAAATCAGAGTTCACAATCCTTACCTGTGTAGCTCCAGACTGTAATGCCTGTGAAGCGCCGAAAACAGTTACAATGGTCTGGTTAATGGTTCCCAGGTATGCCCAGTTTCCAATGTCGGCAATCCCTAAAATACCCCAGTTGCCCCTGATTTTGAGATCATCAATCCAGTTTATGTTAAAAAAGTCTTCGTTGGAAATTCTCCATGCGGCAGAAACTGAAGGAAAATTCTGCCATCTGTTATTGGCCGACAACCTTGAAGTGCCATCTCTTCTGAAAGTTGCTGAAAACAGGTATTTATTGTCGTAACTGTAGTTAGCCCTGCCCAGGTACGAAATCAATGCGTTCTCCTGAATGTTGTTTGAATTAGTCTGGTTAGACTGGCCTGCATCGAGAACAGTAAGATACTCATCACCCACTTTTGGAAATTTAAGACGTGCACCATATAAACTTTCACTTAAAAAAGTCTGATAAGTTATACCACCAAATGCATCAATACGATGTTTACTAAAGTCACGATTAAAATGCAATGTGTTTTCAAGCAGTCTGTTATAAGTATGAATCATTTGTTTCTGACTTTCAGAGTCACGATATTCCTGATTTAAAGTCCAGTTGCCAACACCCCTGAACCAGTTTCTTTGATACCAGAAATAATCGACACCTGCGTTTAATTTGTAAGTCAAACCTTTGAACAATTCCAATTCGGCCCAGAAAGTTCCGTTAAAACGGTGTTGAACGATGTTCTGATATTCAAGATTCTCCCGTGCAATTGGGTTGGTGCCGAAAGTACGCGCGTTGGCTTCGCTTCCGTAACCATAACCACCAAGGTTGTTGGCGTCATAAACCGGAATAGTAGGCATCATTCTAAGGAAATCGTTGTATGGATTGGTTTGCAGAGGATCCGTATCGGTATAGGTAAAAAACATGTTTTCACCGAATTTCAACCTTCCCCTTCTTCCTTCACTGTTAATCCTGAATGTGAAACGGTCGAATGAGTTACCATATACAATACCTTCATTGTTGTGATATCCGGCCCCTATCAGGTATTTTGCATCTACGCTGCCACCGGATAACGAAAGGTTGTAGTCCTGAACAAGAGCTGTTTGAAGAACTTCTTCCTGCCAATCGGTATCGTTATTCCAATGGTTTTGTTTACTTGATGTCCATACTCCGTCTTTAATACCTTCGTCATAAGCAAGGTCGTTATAAAACTTATAATCTTTAGCGTCCATTAAAGGAAATCTTGGCGACCATTCCCATGATTCCTTTACATTGAGGCTCACCTTCATCGGGCCTTCTTTTCCACTTTTGGTAGTGACAATAATTACACCGTTGGCAGCCCGCGATCCGTAAATTGCTGCAGTTGAAGCATCTTTCAGAATCTGGATTGATTCGACATCAGCCGGGTTAAAATCTGCGCCCGGAGTTGCAATCATTCCGTCAATTATCCAAAGCGGAGTGCGATTACTTAATGTTCCCACTCCACGGATTTCGATAAAAGCATCGGACCCTGCCCTGCTTGTGCTGCGAACATTAACACCCGTAGCTAATCCCTGAAGCTGGTTCCCGATTGTTCCTGAATTTGATTTTTTCATGTCGTCAGACCTTACGACTGAAACTGCTCCAGTCAAATCAGATTTTTTTACAGTTCCATAGCCAATGGCTACAACCTCTTCAAGTCCAATCGACTCTTCCGCCATATTTACATTTAATATAGTATTGCCCTGAACCGGAACTTCCTGTGATTTCATTCCCACAAATGAAAATACAACAATTCCGTTAACTGGAACATCTGAAAGTATATATCGTCCCTCATTATTGGAGACAGTACCATTTTGTGTCCCTTTTACAATTACAGTTACTCCAGGCAGCGGATTATTTCCTGTATCGGTTACTTTCCCACTAAGCGATGTGGTTTGTGCAATTCCCCAGGAAGGAATCACGATAAGCATAAAAAACAGAATTTTTTTCATTATTCATAAGTTAAATGTGAAAAGTTTAATAAAATATTATAACTCTAAGCGCTGATTTTCAGCTTTAAGACTATTGTCACAGATGATTTTTTTTAATGATTACACCTCCTTTTTTTACTGTTAAAAACTTTGTAAATATTTATTGTTGTTTTTACTTTCGCTCAACAACTACAAAGTAAAGGAAGTCAGTTTCTGAAGTATTTAATAAAAGTATTTAGGCAACATATATCACTAATTAACCATTTTTATTATGAAATTCCACTTTTATTAGTTTCATACCAATCTGTTTTATTTTTTGGTTAGTTTGTTTTATCGAAATATTATTTGAACAGATATTCAGAACAGAAATGTATATTATTTTGAATGTTTTTTATTGAGGGCCAAAAAGGGTATTTTTTGTTGAAAATTTGTAAATGTGGTTCATTTTATAAGGCAATTATGATTAGATTTTTCAGTATAGCTATACTATTTTTTATTTATATACTAATGATTCAGAAATCATTAGCGAACAATTTTACTTTCAGGAAGAACCAGGTCAACAATGGGCTGTCAGAAAATACAGTGCAAGCCATTTTACAGGACAGAAAGGGATTTATGTGGTTTGGAACAAAAGATGGATTAAACCGTTTCGACGGGAAAGAGTACAGTATTTTCAGGAACAATCCCGGGAACCCGCGTTCTATCGGCAAT
>JBBIVS010000123.1:8304-8846 GCA_037439605.1 Draconibacterium sp.
CAATAATTTTATTCGTGCTATTTACGAAGACACAAACGGACAATTGTGGATTGGGACCGATAGCAGGTTATATATTTACAATCCCGATACTGAAGATTTTTTTCCATTCGAAATCAAAACAGCTGCAGGGGTAACTATAAACTCCGCAATAACTACCATTTGTGCGGAAAACGAAAACATCATTTGGATTGGAACAATGATTCAGGGTGCATTCTGTTACACAAAAAATTCAGGAAAACTCGAACAGTTTACTGAAAATGATAATTTTAATTCACTTGAATCAAACCTTGTGTGTCGGATATATAAAGACTTTTCGGAAACAATATGGATTGGAACACGCGGCGGACTGAGCCGGTTTAACCGCGAAACCCGCAATTTTAAAAAATACAGACCATCAGGCAATACAAACATTACTGGCGACAACGAGGTTCTTTCCATTCATGAAAGCGAAGACGGGGAGTTGTGGCTCGGTACCTGGTCGGGCGGATTATTTAAAATGGACAAACAATCCCAGACTTTTATCAGCTTTTTCGATAAAAAAA
>JBBIVS010000124.1:0-8835 GCA_037439605.1 Draconibacterium sp.
ATTCCACCCGGCAAGGCATCAAAAAAATCAAACTGGTTCCGCTCGTCAATCCCGATGTTGGGATAACTGTGCCAGAGAATAACCGAGTGCAATCCTCCAAACTCCTTTTCCATGGTTTTACAGTAGCTGTCAACCAAATACTCCCCTATTTCGGGCGACCAAAACGTGTGGTCCCACATGAAAACAAAACCCATCAGGAAATTTTCGTGGTTCCAGTCCAGCTCGTCGGGAAGAATTAACTGGCTGTTTTCGGCCTGTTCAGCAAGGTATTTTTCAATGTTTTGGCATAAAACTTCCCTTTCCGGATTTTTTTCGGCAAAAAGCTGAACGTCTTTCAGGAATAGTTTGGTTTCAGATTGAACCTGTTCCAACCTGACAATCGGGGCAATTGCAAAGCTGTCGGTATTGAATTCTGGTATTTTGATTTTTTTACTGAATGGGGCCCAGTCTTCCGATGAATTGATAAGCAAACTGTCGGTAGCCAGGATTTTCCGGCGAACCACATAACTCATCTCTTCGCCTCTGGATTTTAAATCGAAATCGAAATAAAGGGTAAAAGGAACATTTTGAGAACGGCTAAACCCCTTTACTTCAAGCTCTTCTCCGTGCAGAAGTTTCAGTTGATATGCAAATTTATCGAAATGTATTTTGGTTTCGCCTTTCGCAGGGAAATCGCAACAAAGCCAGGGATTTTCCTTCCCGATTTTATTCCGCACCAAATCGCGGTACTGCAGCAGGTTTTGATACCATTCTTCCCATTTGCCCTCTTCCGGAATTTTGATAAACGAATTGTTGTACTCCAATCCTTCGGCGAATTGCCAGGTGAGGTTGTTGCCCGAAGTTCCCAAAGTCCACTGGGAATAGGGGAATCCGGTTTTATCTTTTTCATTTTGGCATGAAAAAAGAAATACCGCGATAATCGACAAAAAACAAAGTTTCTTCACATTCACTTTTTTGAAGGTTTGAAATCCGGGTTTGGAACTGGCATTTGCGCATTTACGCTCGTGCGCCAATCGGTAAGCATTTTGTACATTTCCTGTGTTTTTCCCATTATTTTTTTCGACAGGTCATTCGATTCCGAAATGTCATCTTTCAGGTTGTACAATTCGAGCGTTCCGGTTTCGTAAAGTTCAACCAGTTTGAAATCGCCAACGCGAACCGAACCGGCCGGCCGGCCCAATTGGTTTGAAAAATGCGGGTAGTGCCAGAAAAGCGGCCGTTCTGTATCCTCTGTTTTTTCAGGCTGAAGCAACAGCGGAATGATACTTTTGCCATCCACATTTTCAGGTATTTCGCCGATTCCAGTCAGTTCGCAAAAGGTGGGCAGGTAGTCGGTTGTGCTGAAATAGTTTTCGGTTGTTTTACCGGCAGCCAGTTTACCCGGCCAGCTAAAAATGGCGGGTACGCGGGTCCCGCCCTCGTAAATGTGCCCTTTCCATTTTCGCAGGGGCGCCAGATTGGTTGGGATTGGCCCGAGTTCATCCAATCCAAGTCCGCCGTTATCGGAAGTAAAAATCACCAGCGTGTTTTCAAGCAGGCCATTTTCTTTGAGTGCTGTCATAATTTGACCTACTCCGTCGTCGAGACTTTCCATCATCGCGGCATAATATGGATTGAATTTCTCCTCCGACTTGCCGTATTTGAAGAAATATTTGCGCAGCTTGTCGCCGCGGGGAACAATAAAAACATGTGGTGCAGAATAGGCCAGGTAAAGAAAGAAAGGTTTCTCTTTGTTTTGCCGAATAAATTCCACCCCGTATTCTGTGAGTTTGTCGGTAAGATAATTGGTGCCGTCGTCGGTAAATTCGTTTTGGTACGAATCGAGATAGATGGAGTAGTTATAATAATCGAGGCCGTTTTTGCCAATCATCCGCGAGTAATCGAACCCCTGGTCCCATGGATTTTGTCCTTCTGCGTTTCCGAGGTGCCATTTGCCTACCATTCCGGTAGCGTAACCTTTAGTTTTAAGCAGTTCTGGCAATGTGGTTTCGCTTCCTTCGAGATAGGGTTTCCAGTTGGCGGGCAGCACCGGCGAGTTTTCATCGGTGCGTTCACCTTTGATGTAGTTGGTGAGTTGCAGCCGCGCCGGGTATTTTCCTGTCATGATGGAAGCCCGGGTTGGTGAACAAACCGGACAGGCCGCATACGCCTGTGTAAAGCGGATACCGTTTTCAGCTAACTTATCAATTTGCAACGTTTCGTTAAATTTGTTGCCGCAACAACCCAGGTCGGTCCAGCCCAAATCGTCGGCCAAAATAAAAACGATGTTGGGCAATTTAGCCAGATCCTGACATTTAGGTTTAAACGGTGTTAGTATCAGGAAGTATAAAACAATCAGGGTAAATAATTTGTCTTTCATAAGGCATGATTTATAATTCATGAATTTTATTTATTCCGGGGTTTAGGTTTATTTTTTTTCCCTGCCAAACGAACGTTGCATCAATTCTTTCAGGAATTGTTATATCCCCTTCAATACCGGGCCCATTTTTCTTCAAATCCAATTCGATATTTCCCAAATGATGGGGATATGTCGCTTTTATTTTTTCAAGCTTACCAAAGGAAGGTACTATTTCCACCTTTTTGTGCCCGGCTTCAAGAGGAGTAATCCCGCAAACAGTGCGGAAAATGAAGTAGTTAGGAGAACTGCTCCACGGGTGGCATTCGGAACGCTGATTTTCTTCGCCCCATTCAAGCGGCACTTCCGCAAAACCGCTCATCTGGCGGTCTTTCATGAGTTGCCATTCGGAGAGTTCGCTCATAAATTTATGCTGGAGGCCGGTTTTGTTCATTGCTTCGAAAAGATAGAGATGCAGAAACAAATCGACCTGCCCGAACCAGTCTTGCGGTTCAAGAAGCTTTTCCATCAGTTTTTTTGCTTCGTCTCCCGAAACTGCACCTGCAAGAATTGCCATGATATTTGTAATCTGGCTCACCTGGTTGTTGCCTGGCGCTTCGGTAAAAAATCCCTCTTTGTTTTTACATTGCAGGTTCACTGCCGTGCAAATTTCACTGGCTCTTTTACGATAAATTTCAGCTTTTCCAGGTTTTTCAAGATATTCGAAAATTTCTGCGGCATGTTGCAAAGTGTATGCATAATGAAGTGTGTAAAGCGTGTTGTTGCCTTCGTAAATGGTTGGCGGTTGGCCGTTTTTATAATGCCTGGGCCATGCCATTGCCCCCCACCATTCCATCTTTCCCATCAGCCCGTTAGGTTGCATTTTCTTTTCGAACCAGTACAAAACATTGTCGATTCCAAGTTCAAACTGGGCAATAAATTCCCTGTCGTCTTTCCAAATCATATAATCGTAAACCTGGTCAATCCAAATAAGCGAATAAGATGGGATGATCAGGTAAAAAGGATTGGGATAACAGGCAAATGTCAGCCCTTCGGGAATCCTTGACTGGTCGAACTGAATCAGTGCATTGCGTGTCAGCCGGTCATCGCCGGAGAGGGTCAGCAGCGAGAGGTTGTGCACGCGTGAATCGCCGGTGTATTGCATTTGTTCGAAATATGCATCCGATAAAAGATAGTCCTGCGCACAAATGCTGACGGTCCGCCAGCCCGCCTGCATTATCCAGTCGACAAGTTCATTTTCTGCATTAAACCGGGCTTTCAGCTCAATAGGAGCATTGCAGGTTACATGCGCGTAATTTTCAATGGTCAGAGGCTGAGATTTGGTTTCGATGTCAAGCTGAATATAGCGGAACGCGCGGATATAGGTGGGTTTGAAAAGCCTTTGTTCTCCGCCATCCGGAATAAAAACGTCTTTGATTCCCACAAGGTATTTACCTTCTATATCGTTCCGGTTTCCCTTTGGCGCCTTGTTTCTAATAATCATGTTTTCGGCATACATGGCCTGAATACGCGCATCTTTTCCACCAGAAACAATCATTTCAGGATATCCCATTGTTTCAACCTTCTGGTCGATTAACATGCTTACTTTTGTATTTGACGGAATCACAATCTTTCCTTTTCCATGAATAAAATCTTCGTTCTTAGCTATTCCGCTTACCCGGCGTATTTCGCCAAAAGGAACATGTTTTTCGCTTAAAAGCCCCGTGCGCCGGGGAATGAGAAGTTTTCCACCGGAATAGAATATGCCCCCTGCATGTTGTGTGCCCCTTCCCCCTGCATTGTCGGCCATAATTGCCGGTTGCCAGTTTGAATCGTTGAAACCTGTTGTTTCCCAGCCCCACGGGTATTTGTCAGCCCTGATACTGTCGGTTGGATTGCCCACATACAACCCAAAATCGATGGTGCTTTTATCAAAAATCCAGTCGATGTGTTTAGGAGAATATGCTTCGTTATGGTAGCACTTCCAGGTTCCGCCCGAAGTATTCACAAGTTTCTCTGCCTCTCCGGTTCCCTGAAGGATAAACGAGGTCATTTGCGAGAAGTAGGAAAACGACCTTTTTGGCCCCCAGTTAACCACTTCGGCTGCAATACAGTTTTTGCCCATCTGCAAATAGCCGGCTAAATCAAGCGTTTCGTAAAACCAATGCGATAAATCGCCCCGGGCCGGGCCTCTTGTGACATATTTTCCGTTTACAAACAACCGGTAATGATTATCGGCAGAAACATGAATGATGAAATTGTCTGGTTTTTTTTCAAGCTGAAAGTCTTTCCTGAAGAGAATTACAGCGTGTGTTTGTGGTTGAACAGCCGGGGGTATTATCCAGCGCGCGTTCCATTTTTCGGGTTGAACGGCCCACAATAATTGGGGGAGAAAAAATAGAATCCATAGAATTCGTTTCATGATTTATTCGTTAAGAGATTTTTGTACACTACATCCCACGGCTCCCGCATCGGCTTCGACAGCATTTCGTTTGCTTCCGGCACATTCACAATCCTTTCGGTTTTTGGGTCCCATTCCAAATCTTTTCCCAGCTTCATGGCAATATTACCCAGGTGTGCAATGGTGATGGAACGGTGAGCCACTTCAACAGGGGCAATGGTTTCTTGCCGCGAAATCACACAGTCGATAAAATTCCGGAAGTGATTGTCGCTTTTATAAAGATGAATTTCATCAGGGCCGATAACCGTATCTTTCAGCGATTCGGGCTCAATGGTATGTTTTCCCCTGTCGGACCAAACTTTCCCTTCGGAACCGATGAAAGTAACGCCAAAATCTGCACCGCTTTGCACAATCATTTTAACGCCGTTTTCATAAATACATTCAAAATAAAAATCGGTGGCGGTGTTGTAATGCGGATGTTCGGCCCATTTGGCGCGGGCGTTCTGAATTTTTACAGGGCCGGTAAGTTCGGTGTTCATTCCCCATTGCGCAATATCGGGGTGATGGCCTCCCCAGTCGGTTAACTGACCGCCGGAATAATCCAGAATCCAACGAAAATTAACGTGAGTGCGGCAGGGAGCATATTCGGCAAATGGCGCCGGCCCCAGCCAAAGTTCGTAATTGAATCCTTTGGGGACTGGCACAATGTCGGTGAGATGGGCTTTCTTTCCATAATCGGGCGTACCTGACGGCAGTCCGCAAATTACGGTTTCGAGCTGGCCAATCCGGCCATTGCGAACCAGTTCACAAATGCGCCTGAAATTGGGGTTCGACCGCTGCTGGCTACCCGTCTGAAAAACAATACCATGATGACGCACTGCATTGCTCATGATGCGTCCTTCGGCAATTGTAAGCGCAAGCGGTTTCTGACAGTAAATGTCTTTTTTGGCAGCAGCAGCCATTAAAACCGGAATAACATGCCAGTGGTCGGGCGTAGCAATTTCCACGGCGTCAATGTCTTTCCTGGCAATCACCTCGCGAAAATCCTCCAAATCGGAACAGGCATTGTAACGGCGATCGTATTTTTTGCTATAATAACCGTTTACCACATCCCGGATGTACTCGCGGCCTGCCACGCGGCCATCCCAGTAACCGTCGCTTTTTTTGTTTACATCGCAAATGAGGGTGACAACAACCCGGTCGTCAGCCAGAAAATCCATTACGTCGTTACCAGCCTGGTTCCCTGCACCAATAAATGCCAGGTTTATTTTATCTGATGGGGCGGTTTGTCCACCTTTGCCAACACATGCTGCCGGGATGATGGTTGGGACCGAAATAATTGCAGCGGCTGTAATTCCGGCTTGTTTAATGAAGTTTCTGCGTTTCATTTCAGGTTCAATAGCTTTTAAATTGGTTTAGAATCATCCGTAAATTTAGCTATTAACAGAATGCCACCATCCTGCTTTTTCTTGTAAATTTCAAACAATGAGTTTTAAATTATAAAAACCCTTAAACTTAAAGATGTTGTTTTTATGAAAAACCCTGTGTTCAATTAAGTTTGAATGGTTAATTTATTTGTATTAGCTATCTTTCCGGCGTTTTTTTAATATGAAAATTCTGTAAAATTTGGTGAACACATTTTCAATATATTCAGTAACCCTGATAATGATTCTTTTGACGGTAAGTTACATCCGGAAATTGGTAAAAAAGGAAATCAAACCTGCGCTTGCAATGTGGGTGATGTTTTCAGTTGCAGTTGTAATGAGCCTGGTTACTTATCTTGCTGAAGGAAACTTTGGATTTTTGGATAACATTCTGAATACGGTGGATGTAATTTATGTGGTAACCATTTCAGTTGCAATTGCAATTTGGGGCGATAAAAGTTCAAAAATCACCCGTTTCGACATGGGTTGCCTTATTGTGGTTGGGTTAATTGTGGTTTTCTGGCTGTTCACAAAAAACCACCTGGTTACCAATTTTATGATTCAGACGATACTTGTAATCGCCTATTTCCCTGTTGTAAAACGGTTGCTCGCAACCCGCGAAAATACCGAACCTTTTTTAATATGGATTGGAATGTTGATTGCCCCGGTTTTGTCATTGCTGTCGAGCAAGGGTTTGCTTGCAACGGTTTATTCCATCAGGGCAATCATCTGTGTTGGATTGTTGCTGCTTTTAATGTTGTGGATTGAGTTTTCCGGGAAAAGAAAAATAGCAAGTTCTTAATATTATTGATGATTTCCGGAATCTGGGATTATATCCCTTCAAACAATGAAACACATTCTATCAAATCTATTTCATTGCGGATTTATAAATTGAATTTATAAATATTAAAAATTAACATACGAGTAAGGAAATATCATTTTGTTATTTTTGCGCTTCACAAAATTGAAATTCATGGAATTCGAAAATACCGGTTGCCAGTTTCATTCAATTCGCTTTTAACAACAGTAAAATGGTAAGCGAAGCGCAAAATAGAATTGAAATGAAGTCAACGAATGAATTTTCAGAAATCGTCCGGCTAATTGAAGAGTCGAAAAACAGGGCTTTTCAAAAGGTAAACGAAGAATTGGTACTGTTGTATTTCAAAGTCGGTAAAACAGTCTCGTTGCGTGTATCGGAAGGAGTTTGGGGTGACAAAACTGTGGATGAACTTTCAGCTTATATTCTGAACCGGTTTCCAGGACTTAGCGGATTTACCCGCCGCGGTTTGTACCGGATGAAACAGTTTTATGAAACATATTCTGAGAATTCTGACTGCTATAAGCTTTGGCTGGAATTTCACAATAAAAATGAAGATTTGCAATTTGTGTCGCCGGTAGCGACACAAAGTAAAAATGATAAATTCTTCAACAAACAAATTGTGTCATCAGCGATGACACAATTACAATTCTCAGATATTCAATACATTGAATTTGTGTCGTCAGCGATGACACAAATAAGTTGGACACATCATTTAATTTTACTTTCAAAAACCAAAACCTCACAAGAGAAATTATATTACAGTTTTCTGATAATCAAGGATAAATTAACAGTCAGAGAACTGGAAACACAAATTAATTCAGCAGTTTTCGAGCGAAGCTTAATGGCCAATCAAATTGTGTCATCACTGCCGACACAATTTCCGTCAGGTATTTTCAAAGACCCCTATATTTTTGAATTAATGACAAATTGAATAACTATATCAGGAATGAACAATCAATTTACAAAAACAAAATACCAGTTACAATCGGTTAAAACCGGAAAAATATTTGACGATGGTGGCTGGACACTCGATGCCCCGGGCGAAACAGAACCAACGTTGATTCGCGCCATTTACGAAAAGAAACAACTGGAAGTAAAAGACGATTCGTATGGAATTTACAAGTTTGCCGATTGGTTACCGATTGGTCGAATGTTACAAGGTTCTTCAGCGCCGGTAACCTATAAAAGTGAAGAATTAGCCAAAGCGCTTGGCCTCAGTAATCTCTGGATTACTTTCAGTGGCTGGTGGCCCGAAAAGGGAGCGAACTTTAAAACCTGTTCGTTTAAAGAAACCGAAGCCTATTCGGTTTGCGGAAGAATGACGCCCGAAATGAACAAAGTGCTTGTGGTAGCCTCAGCCGGAAACACAGCCCGTGCCTTTGCCAAAGTTTGCTCCGATAACCAAATCCCGCTTTTGCTGAGTGTCCCTGAAGATAATCTTGATGCACTCTGGTTCGATGCACCGCTGAACGAATGTGTAAAACTGATTTGCAGCAAAACCGGCAGTGACTATTTCGATGCTATTCATCTTTCGAACATTGTGGCCGGAATGGAAGGTTTTGTTGCAGAAGGAGGCGCCAAAAATGTGGCCCGCCGCGATGGAATGGGAACCACCATGCTTTCGGCAACCACCACCATCGGGCAGATTCCCGAATATTATTTTCAGGCCATTGGCAGCGGAACCGGCGCAATTGCTGCATGGGAAGCCAATTTGCGCCTGCTTGAGGATGGCCGGTTTGGCAACCGAAAAATGAAACTGATGGTTTCTCAGAATATTCCGTTTATCCCGATTCATGATGCATGGAAAGCTGGTTCGCGTGCAATGCTGCCGCTCGATGATGAACTGGCTCGCAAA
>JBBIVS010000125.1:0-8804 GCA_037439605.1 Draconibacterium sp.
GCCTTCTATAATTTCCGTTCTTCTTTCTTCGGGTACTCTTTCGAGAAATGATTTAAACGGTGTAATGTATTGTATTAAATCAAAAATTGAAATCTGGGGCCTTAAAATCAAATCAAAAAGTTTGACGCTTTGTTTTAATTCAGATGAATCCCTTTCTATAAGCAATTGATTTACAAACCTTTGCTTTACACTAAACTTTTTTGTAAAGTTTATAATTTCTGAAATTAGGTTTATTTTTTCATTCAACAAATTCATCCGTTCTAAAGAAGCCAAACCTAATTTATGTGATTTTTCTGTTAATCTTATATCCGCATTGTCTTGTCGCAATAAGATTCTGAACTCTGCCCTACTTGTAAACATTCTGTATGGCTCATCAACACCTTTTGTTACAAGGTCGTCAATTAAAACCCCTATGTAGGCTTCATTTCTTTTTAAAATAAACTCCTCATCCGAATTATGACATTTTAAATGAGCATTAATACCCGCCATAATTCCTTGGGCACCTGCTTCTTCATAACCTGTAGTTCCATTAATCTGACCGGCAAAAAAAAGGTTTTTAATTAGCTTTGTTTCAAGCGTGTGATTAAGTTGTGTGGGTTCAAAATAATCATATTCAATGGCATAGCCGGGACGAAATATTCTTGCATTTTCCAATCCCTTTATTTTCTGTAGTCCTTTGTACTGAACTTCCCATGGTAATGATGAAGAAAATCCATTCAGATAATATTCAATCGTTTTTTCGCCTTCCGGTTCTAAAAATAATTGATGCTTCTCCTTTTCTGCAAAGGTTACTAATTTTGATTCAATGCTTGGACAATAACGTGGTCCCGTACTTTGAATAGTGCCATCAAACATTGGAGAAGCTTCAAATCCTTGTTCCAGCTCATTATGAACCTCAGTATTTGTATATGTAATCCAGCACGAACGTTGCTTTAATTTACTTTCTGTACCAGGTAAATATGAAAATTTATAATAACCATCATCTCCCTTTTGTTCAGTTAATTCTGAGAAATCAATAGTTCTTCCGTCAATTCGAACAGGAGTTCCGGTTTTTAATCGTCCTGTTTTAAACCCAAAATCAAAAAGTTGCTCTGAAATATTATACGATGCAGCCTCTCCTATTCTACCTCCCTGCATTTTTGCCGGACCAATGTGCATAAGACCATTTAAAAATGTTCCATTTGTCAGAATTACAGTTTTTGATTTAAATTCAATTCCAATTTTAGTTTTAACACCAGCAACTGTTTTATTTTGAATGATTAACTGAGTAACAACATCCTGCCATAAATCGAGATTTGGAATGCTTTCGAGAGTAACCCGCCACGTTTCAGTAAATCTCGCCCTGTCGTTTTGAGAACGCGGGCTCCACATAGCCGGCCCCTTAGATTTATTCAGCATCCTGAACTGGATGGTTGTTTTATCGGCAATTATTCCTGAATATCCACCTAAGGCATCAATCTCCCTTACTATTTGTCCTTTAGCAATACCTCCCATTGCCGGATTGCACGACATCTGACCATATTTGGTCATATCCATTGTAATCAATAAAGTTTTTGAACCCAAATTTGCTGCTGCTGCTGCTGCTTCACATCCGGCGTGTCCACCTCCTACTACAATAACATCATAAACTGGTATCATTTTTCTATCACACTAAAATCAACCTCACATAAATATAAATCTTCCTTTTCTCTCATCGCTTTCTTTTCGTCAGCCGTTTTATCATTGTAGCCAATCAAATGCAAAACTCCATGAAACATGACCCTGTATAATTCTTTAATAAAACACGTGTTAAATTCTGCTGAATTTTCCTTAACTCTTTCAATACTAACAAATAAATCGCCTGAAATTACATTTCCATCCACATAATTAAAGGTAATTATATCCGTGTAATAGTTATGTTGCAAATATTCAATGTTTATATTTAGCAAATATTTATCGGAACATAAAATTACTGTTAAATCTCCTAAAATCTTTAACTCCTTATTAATTAAATTCTTAATTGATTTTTTAATATGATTTCTGTATATTTTTACAGGTCGAATATCTTCGTAAAAAATTTCAATTTTACTCACTTACAATCAATTTTAAATTGAACACGATTTCCTTTCTCGTTATATTCTATTTGATTTGTTAATGTTCTGATAATAAAAATTCCCCTACCCGATTCATTTCTTAAATTCCTTTCATTAGTAGGATCCGAAATACTTGTGATATCAAAACCATTTCCTTCATCCTCAACTTTTACCTTAATTTCATGAAAATCAAATTGTACTTCTATTGACACTTTTTTCCTTCTGTCATTTTTATTTCCATGTTTAATTGCATTGATAACAGCTTCCGAAACGCATAAATATACTTTATTGAAATATTTTGTATCTAAATCGTATTTTCTGAAGATGTCTGTCAGAAAGGTTTCAACCATTTTTAACTCGGTAACATCTGAATTTATCACAATTATTTTAGGAGGTCTGATTATCACTACTTTGTATCTATATTCTTTAAATATTGTTTGTACTTATTGTTGTAAAAATTATGCAATTTATGAGAATTCTTGTTTAAATATTCAATGCTTATGTTTTCTTTATCCTTATACTCAAAAAATTTCCCAGGGTTGCTGTAAAATTCATCGGCAGTTTGCGACTCTCTTTTATCCTCAAATTCTCTCTCCATTTCAGCTTTTTCTGCTTCAAGCAAACGAGTAGTAATTTGATTTTGGCGAACTATTGTTTGAGCATTAATTGATTTATTCATTAACTCCCTCCGGTTTTGTTCAAGCATATCATCTATTTGCTGTAACTGTTTTTTAGCATCGCTGCCAACACTTCCGTTATTCATCATTTCGCGTAACATTTGCTGCATCATTTCGTGTTGCATTAAACTCTGCCCTAATTGTTGACTCATATTTTGCTGATTTCCATTTTTCATTTGCTCAATCATTTTCTGCAATTGTTGTTTTATGCTCTCTGATGCCTGCTTCAATGAGTTCATTCCGGGTTTTCCATTTCCTGGATTCTCACATTCCTGATCGCCAGGTTGTGCATTTGCCATTTGCTCTTCGAGATTTTCAAGCGCTTCATTGAGCATAAGCGCCAAATTATTGAATGCTGTAACTACAAATTGCTGACTTACCCTTGCATTTGGGAAAAGTGCTTCCTGCATTTCTTCACCTGCTTTTTTCAGATTAATTTCAATTGAAAGTAATTCATTGTTAACCATACTTGTTATCTGTGGAGTTCTCATTGCGAGCGTGTATAATGAATCCCTTACAATTTTACTTTGTTCAAAAATTCTCTTCTGATCTTTGTTCAGCTGAAACAATGCTGGATCTTTATCGGCAATTCCATTCAAATCTGACAAAACTTTTTCCTGTGCGAATGAGAGAAAAATGAGGTTGCTCAATATTTGCTTCAGATTGGCAATGTTTTCCATGTTTTGTTGCTTAGTGTTCATATCAAGCATTTGCTGCATCCCAAAAGCCATATTTTGCAATTTTTCACCGCTTTTCTTAATATTTTCTTCCGATTTCTTTTTATTCCTTTTATTTAATTCATTCTTACTATCCTTAAAACTCTTTTGCACATCTTCAAATTCTTCATCAAAATCATCAAAATTCATGGGTTTCTTAAGTTCCTTATTTAATTCGAGTGCTTCTTTCAAATTATTTTCAAGCTGTTTTGTTTGCTCTTCATGTTTTGAAACTTTCTCAGTTACTTCCTCAAAATTTTTGTTTTCTTCAAGTTCCTGTGCAAGATTAAATTCCTCTTTTGCAATTTCATTAACCCGGTCGATTACATCCTGAAGTTTCTGTTCAATTTTCATTTTTCGCAACATTTCCAGGTTTCTTTCCAATTGTTTTTCCAAATCTTCAAAGGTTAATTTCATATTCTCTGAAATCTGGTTCAATCGTTGGCTGTTAAATTCATCGGCAAGTTTATTAAACTCTTCCATCAGTTTTTTTAATTCATCAGTAAAAACTTCATCAAGTAACTCTTCAATTTGTTTTTGTTTTTCCTGAATTGCTTCACTTTTTTTATCAAATGAATTAAGATACTTGTTTAAATTTTCGTTATCCTGCTTTATTTGATCATATAACTTTTCAAGCTTATTTTGTTTCGAAATAATATCGCTTACCATTTGTGATTTTTCCCAATCTGAAACATTGGTATCCATGTTTTTTAGCTGCAGGTTGTTCATGTCTTGTTTTATTTCCCTGGCCAATTCCCTGCTTTTATCGATATTTGCCTGAAGTTCTTCAAACTTTTCCTTGTCTTTTGCCAGAATCTCTTCGCGATCGGGAAACTGAAAAACAAAATTATCAGATGTGGTTGTTTTATAATTATTTACAGCATCATTGTCCGTAACGGAGAAATAATATGAAACTACTCCTTTTGTTAAATTTAAATCGTTAAAATCGAAAACGAAATAAAAATCCTGGTCGGTTAGCATTTTCACAAAAGGTATTGTAATGCTTGAATCAGAATTATCTACATTAAAATGAAAACGAAGATTTGAAAAACCATAATCATCGCCTATTTTCCCTTTAAAATAATAACGTGTCAATTGCATTGAATCAATCATTTGCTTCACTTTTATTTCTGGAAACAAATCAGGAATTACCTCAACTGAGTAAGATAAAGCCAACTCAGGTGATGTAATTTTATTTTGAATAAATACATTATATTTTGTTGATTTAAAGAATCTTGTATCAACCGTAAAAGCATTATTAATTTCAGTTGCATTAACTTTTACCGAATCATGAACAACAATAAAAACAGAATCAATATCAATTCCGTTAAAACTCCATTCCGCTTTTGTACCATTTGGTATTTGTAAATCGCCAATATTATCCAAAACCATGGTTTGAAGTCCTGTGTATGCCGGCGGAACTATTGTAGTTTTAAATTGTGTTATTCCGGGTTTTGGTAATAACTGCAAATTAAATTTTTCTGAACTGTACTTTAAATCAGTAAAAAAGAAATTGACAGTATTAATAACAGAAACCATTTCGTATTCGAAAACTCCAGCCGAAGAAGTTTTCATCAGGTAATTGTTTCCTTCAATATTGATGTAAACAATTTCTGGTATTTCAGAACCTTCTGCTTTAACTTTAATGAGATACGAATCACCTTTTTTTACTTTCAAATCTGTATTCTCCAACTTAAAAGAAAATGGGGCTGGTTTTATAAAAGTGGTATTGTAATGAATTAGGCGGTTTGTAGAATCTATAAAAACATTTTTATTGACAAAAAAGATTCCAAGCGATATTAAAACACTGATTATGAAATATAAAATTACATATCTGATATTTTTAAACTGAATAGCTTCATTAAAATCGAATACTTTTAACTGTTCAATTTTTTGATCGATACTGGCCAGAATAAGTTCGTTTGAATATTGATTTTGAGGTAGATCGTTTAATTCTATTATATTTAAAAGTTTATCTTCAATACTTGTAAAATGATTCTGAATAATTTTTGTAGTTACCTTTAAATCAATAGGTTTTAATAAACTTAACATTTTTAGCAGTGGCAATCCAATAAACTGTATCAGAAGCAAACCGGTAAAAATCAAAAAACCAAAAAATACAACTTTTCTAACATCAGTTGAAAGAAATACAAAATATTCGGTAACCGAAAAAATGGTGTAACTTATTAAAACCAGCAACAATGAAATCAGCGTACCTTTTAAAACCTTGTAAGCGTAATATTTCAATTTAAATGAATTCAGCTTATCAACAAGTATGTTAAATTTTTCTGACATTAATTATAAATATTTATATAACAGCTTTTTACAAAATACTTGATTGTTAATAAATCTGCATAAACTGCTCAAAAAACAAAAGTAATCTTTTAAAACAAAATTTGCATTTTTCAATTTTTAAACCATATAAACAGTTCAATTAATAAAAGTTAAAAACTTTCATTTTTTTTAATTGAAACATATTCACAGTTTACAAACCTGTTAAAATCTAAAATATATAACAATAAAAAGCTATTAACTGTTGTTTAAAAATAAACTTATTTTATTCTGTTTAAACAAATTAAATCAATATAAAAATGTTTAAAACTGATTAGTAAGTATGTTTAATTTATATTTATAAAAAATGAAAAATAGAAATTAACAGATATAAACAGCATATAATAACTATCATTAACTCTTATATTTGTTCAATTTAAAATATTAATAATAACTACGTTTTGAAAATACTTTTAGTTGAAGATAATTTGATGAACCAAAAAGTGGTAATGTTTAATTTAAAAAAATTAAACTGCGAAATAACACCTGTTGCCAATGGCAGGGAAGCTTTGGAAATATTTAAGAATAACAGATACGATTTAATATTGATGGATATTATGCTTCCTGAATTGAACGGTTACCAAATTACCACAGAAATAAGAAAATTTGAGAAATTTAACAATGTTGAAAAACCTGTTACCATTTTAGCTTTAACTGCCAACACGTATGAAAACGATAAAGAAAAATGTTTAAATGCCGGAATGAATGAATACATATCTAAACCCTTTTCGGCGCAGCAATTGATTAGTACAATAGAAAAATACATTCAGCAGGAATAAAATGTAGCATGGAAATAGAATTGGAAATACGCGGGGAAAGTTATTCTGAAAAAGATAAAGAGCTGGATGTTAAATTGAGGCCGTTGCAGTTTAAAGATTTCAGCGGACAAAAACAGATCGTTGAAAATCTTGAAATTTTCGTGAAAGCAGCAAAAATGCGAGGAGAATCACTCGATCATGTTTTGTTGCATGGCCCCCCGGGACTTGGAAAAACAACACTTTCAAATATTATTTCGAATGAAATGGGAGTGGGGTTAAAAATTACATCAGGACCGGTTTTGGATAAACCTGGAGATTTGGCAGGGCTGCTGACCAACCTCGAAAAAAATGATGTGCTTTTTATAGATGAAATACACCGTTTATCGCCCGTTGTTGAAGAATATTTGTACTCTGCAATGGAAGATTTCAGGATCGACATCATGATTGACAAAGGTCCGAGTGCGCGTTCAATACAAATTGAATTAAACCCATTTACACTGATTGGCGCCACTACCCGCTCTGGTTTATTAACATCTCCCTTGCGCGCCAGGTTTGGAATTAATGCTCATCTGGAATATTACGATGCCGAAATTTTAACAGGAATTGTGAAACGTTCGGCCCGGATTCTGGAAGTAAAGATAAGCGATGATGCAGCCCGCGAAATTGCGTTCAGGAGCAGGGGAACTCCGCGAATTGTAAATTCGCTGCTTCGCAGGGTACGCGATTTTGCCCAGGTAAAAGGAAATGGCAACATTGACATGGAAATAACAAAACATGCCCTGAAAGCTTTAAATATAGATGAATACGGCTTGGATGAAATGGATAACCGGATACTGCTTTGTATAATAGATAAGTTTAAGGGCGGACCTGTTGGAATTTCGACCATTGCAACTGCAGTTGGTGAAGACCCGGGAACCATTGAAGAAGTTTATGAACCCTTTTTAATTAAAGAAGGATTTTTAAAACGAACCCCGCGGGGCAGGGAAGTTACCGATTTGGCTTACAAACATTTGGGAAGAATAAAATATGGCGATACGCTAACTCTATTTTGATGGAATAATTTTGATTTCGAACATTTTAGGCCACAATTTTCCGGTAACAAATAATCTGTCGGTTTTTTTATCGTAAGCAATTCCATTCAAATAATCAATTTTGTCCTGCGTGTTTTTGTAGATATCAATTAATCCGGCCATATTAATTTCCGACAAAATTCTACCTGTCTCCGGGTCAATCTGTACAATTAAATCGGTGGTGTAAACATTGGAATAAATAGTGCCGTTAATATATTCCAGTTCGTTTAAATAATTTACAATTCCTTTATTATTAGCCACCTGTAAAGTTTTTACCACCGAAAAATCATTTGGGTTCAGCCAGGTTAAAATATGGGTTCCATCGCTCATTATTAAATTTGTACCGTCGTTGGTTAAACCCCACCCCTCATTCGATTTAAACTGAAAACTATCGATTACCGCGAAATCGGAAAGTTGATAAACAAAGCCTTTTTGGTGGCGGTAGGTTAGCTGATAAATTTTTTCGTTTAAAATAGTGATTCCTTCACCAAAATATTTGTCGGCCAGCATTTGCGACTGAACAGTATTCCCTGTGTGTAAAATGGTTTTAAATATTCCCGATGAACCGTTTTCTCCTGTGCCTTCATAAATAAAGCCGTTGTAAAATTCCAAACCTTGCGTGTAATGTGTTTTTGAGTGCGGAAAAGTATTTACAATCTGGTAAGTTAATTTTTCAGGAACAATATTCGAAATTGTATTAATTACCAGCGATCTTAAATTTTTAAGTCCGTCGGTTTTAACAGCTTCAACCGTAAAATTACCCGAACCAAGTTTATCAATCAGCACATTTTCAACCGTAAAATCAAGTTCTTTACTTTCCTTAATAAGTTGGTTGTTAAAGAAAAGTTTGATGCTTTCGATCTGCCCGTCCCTGGTTTTGGTTTTAACATTTACCGAAACTTTTTCGCCATAAACGTAATTGTTTTTTGAGGGTTGAACAGCGATTGAACTAACCGGTTTGCGCGATTTTGAGGAATTACTGGAACATGAAAAAGCAGTGATAAAAAGGCTTAAAATCAGAATTAAAGGGAAAGATAAAGCTTTCATTGGCCTTGATAATTTTAATTTATGTCTGCAAAATTAAAATAAAAAAGGTTGGGTATGAATTGTAAAACAAAATACACTTAAATGCATTTAATATAATTTGATTTGAATTCTATCTTTGCATGAAAATTTATCA
>JBBIVS010000126.1:0-8751 GCA_037439605.1 Draconibacterium sp.
CCCCCGGGAGTGCTTCTGGGTTCCGCCATTTTTTCGGTTGCCGGTTTGTACCTGCTCAGCATTTCATCCGGCCCGTTAATGACAGTTTTATCTGCGGCAGTATTTGCAGTGGGAGTATGTTATTTCTGGCCAACCATGATTGGCGTCGCTTCTGAATATGTTCCCAAAAGCGGGGCGCTTGGAATGTCGATTCTGGGAGGCGCCGGTTTTGTGGCCACTTCAATGGTACTGCCGATTATGGGTAAATCCATCGAAACTGCCGGTCCGCAGTCTACGTTACTTAATATGACGGTGTTGCCCGCAATTTTGGTTGTGATGTTTATAATTCTGAATATTATCGTGAGAAAACATAAACACACTGTTTAAACAGTGGTTTCTTTCCGGGTACAACTTCCTCTCCGGTTTTATTCCGGGGAGGAAGTTTTTTTTATGGCCTAACTAATTTATGGTGATTCATGGAAATCAATTAATTATGGTATTAATGCATTATTCCACTTTCACAGTCAGCCCCTGCCCGGAATCAAGATTGAGTTCATTTTCCGGCATCCATTTCAGCAAAACATTCATTCCCAAAACTTCTCCTGAAAACGTGTTATTCGAAATGGTGGCATTTTTACAGGCTTCAAGTGAAAAAGTGAATTTGCGGTTGTGATAAGGTTCAAATCGGGTACTGCGGGTTATTGTATTGTTGATGAATGAAATTCCATCCGTAGAGCGTACAAAAAGTACCGGATAATCAAACGGATTAAACTGGTTATTTTCGATGCGGATATTTTTGTGAAACGGAGGAGTTTCGGCATTTAAAACCGGAATTTCAGGATAAATGGAAATGATTCCCTCGCAAAACTGGTACGAACTTGTATTGCACAATTCGGTAAAAACATTGTTTTTAATGAGAACATCGGTTACGGCACCCGATTCGAACCAGTTGTTGGCATCGCCGGCAATGAGTATTGCACTGCCGCTCGATTCAAAGATATTGTTTTCAATCACCACTTTTCCAGGTGTCGATACAAGAAGGCCACGTGCCCGGCAACTGCCAAACCGGTTCCCGGTAACATTTAGGTTGGGGCTCCAGGTAAGGTTTTCAAGCGCATCGCCAACTTCAAGCTGTTTTGGGATGTCGGAGTTAAATGTGATAATGAATGTTTCGGTATCAACCAATTTAAAACTTACCACTTCTCCTGTACCCAACGGTTTCATCAACGAGTTTTCTATAAAACCGACTTTGTCTCCCCTGTGTCCCCAGTTCAGCCCGGTGCTTTGGTGGTGCATAAACCGGCATTTCAGTTGTTTGCTTCCCATTACATCAACCACCTGCACACTGGTACCATGCACATTAACAGGGTCGTCCATAAGTCCGGCAAATTCGCAGTTGGTGATGGTTATCAGTCCTTTACAGTTCGAAATCTGAATGCCATCGTCGCCGCCGCCGAAGTAGCGGTTTTTCGCTTTATTCGGTATTGCCCGGTATCCGTTGAAAGTTAAATCCTCGCTAAACTGCGCCAGAATTCCCAGTCCGGTGGCGTGGTATAAATTCACGTTTTCAATTTTTATACTTTTTGAATTCTGAATAAAAATACCGGAGTGAATACGTTCAGCATGACGCATAACCAGAAAATTGCCAACCGCGGGTTTTCTCAAAAATGGGAAATGAATTTCAATAATTCCCGGCAGAATATTTTCCGCAAGGTAATTTTGCCAACCTCTTCCAAGACATCCCCGGTCGCCGGTTTGCGGAACTACAAAACCTCCGTCGCGGTCGAATTCCATCGTACTTTTCCAGGGCTGAAGTTTGTCTTTCGATGTTCCGAAAAAGATTTTTCCTTCCTCTATGCGAAAAGGCGATTCTTTTAAATTGATACTTACCCGGATTGAATTTTCATGTACCTGAAGGACCTGTGCCTGCGCAATCAGCGGCTGTTCCCAGTCGATGCTGACATTCAGGAGTGTTATGTTCTGGCAGTTGTCGAAAGTAAACGGTTGCATTTGTTCATGAAAAATCAGGTTGCTGCCATTGCCTTCGATAATTATATTACTCATGTTTTCGAAAAGAAATGAACAATTCCGTGGATTTATATCGGTGGTGTTCGACTCGAAGTAAGGGCGTTTGTTGCTTTGTTCGGGGTAAAAATGGTATTCGCCCCTGGTAAAAATAATTTTGGCCGGTTTGCCCGGATCAACAGTCTTTAAAGCATCGCTGATGAATTTGTGGCAGTCCTTCTTTTTTGTATTTCGCAGCCCAAAATCTTTCAGGTAAATAAAAGTAGTGTCGGGTTTAACCGTTTGAAAAACTGTTTCTTTCTCAGATTTTGGAATAAAAGATCCTGTTAAAAAAAGAATCATCAGAATTATGGAAGTGAATGAATAGATTTTCATTTTCATTTTGTGTTTAAATAGGATGGCATCCCTATGCGTTTTAAAAGAAAGGCGTGCCATCCTAAATTTAATATAACTTAATTCTTCTTCGTCTGCAGTGCTGCCGCTGCCTGCGCCTGTTGTTCCATTTTGTCGAGATACATTTGAATGAATTTCTGATCGTTTTCGTCGCTGTCGCCATATTTTGCGCGCAGTTCCGTCAATCGTTCGTGCATCATTTTCTGCACATCTGCATAAGCCGGATCGTTGTAAATGTTTTTCATTTCCGAAGGATCTGTTTCCAAATCATACATTTCCCATTCGTCAATATCGTAATAAAAATGCATCAGTTTGTAACGGTCGGTTGCAACGCCGTAATGACGTTTTACCATGTGTACCGAAGGATATTCGTAATAGGTGTAATACACGACATCGCGCCATTCACCGGTTTTGCCCGAAACCAGATTACGGAACGATTCACCCTGCATATCGGAAGGGATTTCAATTCCTGCGTAATCGAGAAAAGTTGGGGCAAAATCGAGGTTTTGAACCAGTTTGTCGATTTTTGTTTCGGGTTTAATTTCTTTTGGGTAACGAATTAAAAGCGGTGTGCGGAACGATTCTTCGTACATAAACCGTTTGTCGAACCAGCCATGTTCGCCAAGGTAAAAACCCTGGTCGGAAGTGTAAACTACAATTGTGTTTTTGGCCAAACCGGCTTCTTCGAGATAATCCAAAACTTTGCCAACGCCGTCGTCAACCGATTTTATGCAACGCAAATAATCTTTTATGTAACGGTTGTATTTCCAGATTGCAAGTTCCTTGCCTGTCATCTTTTTAGACAGAAATTCCTGGTTTTCGCTTTCGTACGCAGCCATCCAGTCGGCGCGTTGCTTTTCGTTCATCCTTTTTAAATCTCGCCTGAATTCTGTACTGTCGCCGTTGGGATCGACAATCAGTTTAAAATCGTGTCCCCATGTGGCATGTCCGTCAATTTTCATTTCCTGTTCTTTTGCAGCTCTTCCGCGGTTTTCGTAATTGTCGAAAAAATTTGCCGGAGGGGTGAAAGTCACAGAATCATAAAGATTCAGGTATTTTGGGGCCGGCAGCCAATTTCGGTGAGGAGCTTTCTGATGGTAAAGGGCGCAAAATGGTTTGTGTGTGTCGCGTTTGTTTTTCAGCCAGTCGAGCATGGTTTCGGTGATGATTTCGGTGCAATAACCTTCTTTCCTGATTTTTTCGCCATTGATCAGGAAATCGGGGTTGTAATATTCTCCCTGGCCGGGCAACACCATCGAAAAGTCGAAACCCTGCGGGATTCCGTCGAGATGAATTTTACCAATCATAGCCGTTTGATAACCATTTGCCTGCATCAGTTTCGGAAAATTGGGCTGATCCCAGTTGAACGGGAACATATTGTCAATTTTGCCATTTACAAAACTGTGTTTGCCTGTGAGCAAAACAGCACGGCTTGGCGCACAAATCGAGTTGGTAACACAGGCGCGCGTAAATATCGCACCTTGTTCAGCAAGTCTGTCAATGTTCGGAGTTTCGTTCAATCCGTGACCGTACGCACTGATTGCCTGGTAAGCATGGTCGTCGCTCATGATAAACAGGATGTTGGGACGCTGTGGTTCCTGTTTTTGAGTTGTACAACCAATGATTGTTGTTGCTGAAAAAATAAGCAGGATAGTTTTAAAGATGTTGATTTTCATACAATGCAACTTAAAATTTAATATTTTGATTTTGCCATAAATTAAATTCTGAAAAGAGTTTTTAAATATCTGAAAAGAAAACTGCTTTTAAAAATGAATTGATATTTTTTAGCCGTGGAAGATTGAAGTGGTAGTTCCGGTTAAAGATATTTTGTCAGCAAAAATCGTAATTGGCAATTGGGATTTTTTTTGCATGCCAGTTCAGTTTTGCGCCATACATTAGCCAGGCATTAAAAATAACCCGATACCAATGGCTTTAGCATTTAAATCTAAATGAATATAACCTGTAAAATAAAGAGTTATAACTCTTTTAGTTCTTAAAAACATGTGGTAGATAGCAAAACTTATTAAAAAATTTTAAGAAATATTTGCAATTATTAAAATATACTGTAAATTGCGCTAATTTTCTTTAAAAAATAACAAATGATTTTAACGAAAAGCAAAAAGGGGGTTAAACTAACCGGTAATGAATTGAAGAAGTACCGGCAGAAAAAGAAGATAATGCACCTCTTGTATCAATTTGACTCATTATCAGGAACTATCATCAGCAGTAAGTTAGGTGTAAGTTTTCCAACAGCATTAACCTTGCTTAATGAGTTGTCGGAGTTAAAATTTGTTGAAACTTTTGGCACTGGTGTTTCAAGTGGTGGGCGTAAACCCAACATGTACAGGCTATCGGACAGTTCAATTTATGTTATTGCCTGCGAGCTTGGTCGTTACAAAGCTAAAATTACCATCTATAATTCACACAATCAACCGGTTGCTTCAATTTCAACATTCGAAACAAGCATTGATGACGATGAACTTGTTGACAAGATTTATGTCAATGCCCAAAAGTTAATTGAGGAATTTAAGATTGATAAAGACCAGATTTACGGGGTTGGACTGGACATGCCTGGGTTGATTGATGAAATAAGCGGAATAAACCATACCATAAAAAAAGATGAGTACAGAAATGTAAAGGAGAGACTTGAAAAAAGGTTTAATAAGTTCGTGTACATTAATAATGATGCCCGGATGCAGGCTTATGGCGAATATATTTTCGGAAAGGCAAAAGGACATTTAAACGCGGTGGTCGTCAACTGGAACTGGGGGATTGGATTAGGTATGATATTAAACGGAAAGTTATACAACGGTTCCACCGGTTTTGCCGGTGAGCTCTCGCATACCAGGGCGATTGACGATGGTGATTTGTGCATTTGCGGTAAACGTGGCTGTTTGGAAACGGTGGCTTCATCGAATTATCTTGTTAAGGCCGCAATTGATGGAATAAATGAGAACGTGGTTTCGCAACTGACCTTAAATTTTACTAACAGAATTCACGAATTAGAACCCGAAGATGTAATAAACGCCGCTAAATCGGGAGATGAGTTTGCCATCACATTATTAAACCGGATTGGTTTGGAATTGGGTAAAGGCCTTTCGTTCACTATTCAGCTTTTAAATCCCGAAATTATAGTTTTGGGAGGGGTTATTTCGCAGGCCAATCGTTTTGTACTTACCTCAATTCAGCAATCTCTCAATAAATATTGCCTCGACAAAATTTCGTCGAATGTAAAAATTGTGATTTCAGAAAACTGGGAACAAGCCGGACTTCTTGGTGTAAGCGCCATGTTATTCCACCATTTGTTCGGCGACATTCACGGCGAACTTAAATATGAGAATTTCTAATTAACATTTAAAATTTTAAATCTATGCGAAAAATTCTGTTGATTTTTACGATGTGTATAGCGCTTTTAGGTAGCGCTTATGCGCAACAGACTGTAACAGGAAACGTTACAGGTGAAGATGGTCTGGGGATACCCGGGGTTTCGGTTCTTCAAAAAGGAACAACGAATGGCACTATTACCAATATGGATGGTAATTATTCAATCAATGTTCCTTCAAATGCCATTTTGGTGTATTCGTTTGTGGGAATGACCACAGTTGAGCAAGCCGTAAACGGACGTTCATCCATTAATGTTGTTTTGGTCTCAAGCAACATCGGACTCGACGAGGTTGTAGTTACTGCAATGGGAGTATCAAGGGAAAGAAAAGCCCTTGGATATGCCATGAGTACAATCCCTTCGGCTGAGTTAACCAAAGTTGCTTCAACCAACTTTGCAACCACTTTGTATGGTAAAGCGCCCGGGGTTAGGGTTTCGGCAGCTCCCGGTGGCGCCACCAGTGCGGTTAACATTAACATTCGTGGTGTGAACTCAATTACCGGCCGCAGCCAGCCTTTAATTGTGGTTGACGGTGTTCCAATCCGCGATGGCGAGGTAAATAACTCGAACTACTGGGGTGACCAGCGTTTGCGTGGAAATGGACTTATCGACCTGAACCCGGAAGATATTGAAAACATCTCGATTTTGAAAGGCGCCTCGGCTGCTGCACTTTATGGCTCGGAAGCTGTTAACGGCGTTGTACTGATTACCACCAAAAGTGGTAAGGGAACCAAAGGTTTTAAAGTTGATGTAGTAACAAATGTTTCGGTGGATAATGTGGCCTATCTTCCTGAATATCAAAATAAATATGGCCCTGGTTATCCGGTATTTATTGCCAATGCAGGTCAGGATGCAGAAGGATGGTTATGGCGTGACCTCAATGGTGATGGAATTAAAGAATCAAGAGGACATATTGGAACCAATCTGAACTATGGCCCTAAATTCGATGGAACTACCCAGGTTATGGCTTGGGATGGTATCGTACGGACTTGGGAAGCACAGGAAGATTCGTATGCCTCACTTTTTCAGACAGCCGTAAGTTCAAATGTTTCTGCGGCCATTTCTATGGGCGGAGAAAACGCAAACTCAAGGTTGTCGTTAACCCGGCAGGATAATGAGGCAGTTAGTTTGAACTCGAAAAATGCAAGGAATATCGCCAACCTGAATTCAACTTTTTATCTCGGTAAAAAATATACTATCGACTTTATTTTGAACTTTATCAATCAGACTACCCATAATCGTCCGTTTTCGGTTGACAGGCTTTGGAACAATTTTGGAGGTATGATGACCCGATTTGACAACGGCGATTGGTATTTTCCGAGATACAAAACCAGCAAAGGGTACAAATATGTTACCGGTACCAACCAGAGCCTGACCCCTGATGAAAACATCATTTATGGTGGTTTCAGGCCCGATGTTCTCGATTATCTGTGGAGTGTTAACGAAGTTCAGCTCGACGAGTACAGTAACCGTGCCATTGGTAACTTAACCAATACCTGGCAAATTACCAGCGACCTGAAATTAAGGGGTAGGGTGGCAACCGATTTCACCAGTGAAAAAACCGAGCAGGCAGAACCCAATACAATTCCGCTTGCCTTTGGTAACTCGGGTTATTTTGGCCTTTCATCATTCCAGGCCAATATTCTTTATGGTGATATAATGGCAACCTATTCAACAAAAATTACTGAAGCAATTACATTGGGCGCTAATGCAGGTTATACTACACAACAGGAAACAATTCAGAGGGTAAGCCGCGGAACGAGCGGAGGATTGAGCACAGAAAATATGTTCGACATCTCGGCTTCTGTGAATACGCCTTCCAGCGGTTCATCACGCAGCAAACTTGTAAAAGACGCTTTCTTCGGAACATTGAATTTTGATTATAACGGATTTTTGTTTGTTGAAGGGACAGTACGCCGCGACCGCACTTCTACAATGAACCCTGACAACAACGCTTTTGTTTACCCTTCGGTAAACTCAAGTTTCCTGTTTAGTGAAGCGTTTGATTTGCCATCGTGGGTTGATTATGGAAAACTGCGCGCCTCTTGGGGTATTGTAGGTAACTATCCCGATATGTACAGCGCCAATATTGCTTACAACCAGGGGACCATGGGAGTTCAGGCTGTTGGCGGAAATCCGGTGCTTTATACTACAATACCAACAAGTTTAGGCAATGATGGAATCCGCCCGGAGGAAAAACATGAGTTTGAATTTGGTGTTGAAATGAATTTCCTGAAAAACAGGATTGGCGTTGACTTTTCTTATTACAATGCCACTATTGTTGACCAGATTTTACCTCTCACGACTGCTATTTCAACTGGGGCAGGATCGGTTTTGACCAACATTGGAACTTTAAAGAATTCAGGTTTTGAAGGTTCTTTAAGGTTCGTTCCGGTGCAGACCAAAGATTTCAGGTGGGAAGGAATCCTGAACTTTGCGCATTACAAAAATGTGGTTGAAAAACTTACCGACGGCGCCAATGAGCTATTACATGCCGATTGGGATGGCGGCGCCGCACAGTTAAGGTCGGTAGTAGGCCAGCCAATGGGAGATATTTACACACATCCGGTTTTAAAGCATCAAAATGGCGGATTAATAGTTGATCCTAATGGTTTATATAAAGTTGATGCAAGCAAATGGGTTAAATCAGGTAATGCTATGCCAAAAGCTACCGGTGGTTTCCTGAACACTTTTACCTATAAATCAGTTTCGCTTGATGCAACAATTGATTACCGTTTTGGTGGACATATTATGCCTACGGCAATAAATTGGATGATTAGCCGCGGTTTGCTAACTGATGCCCTTGACAAAAGAGATCCTGAAACTGGTGGATTGAGCTATTATGTTGATTCAAAAAATGTAAAACGCCTCACCAACGGTGCAAAAGGCCCAAATGGTGAATTGGTTTATTACGATGGTCGGATTCTTGAAGGAGTAAAAGCTGATGGAACACCTAATGATTATGTTGCTTC
>JBBIVS010000127.1:0-8739 GCA_037439605.1 Draconibacterium sp.
ATCGGCCAACCGGTTTGCTGAATTAATAAAATTCGGATGAGTAATAATTACAAACTCAGGTGTGTTTAAAGCATGTAAATTCTGGTTTGCAACTTCTCCAACCAATTCAGGTTCCTTGTAATTTCCATTTGGGTTAAAAGCCACATATTCGTTAAGTCCATTTGACGGACGCTTTGCAACAGCCAGATTCCCGCTCACGATGAGTGGTACTTCCTTAACATTATAAACATTTGTAACATCAAAAACCCGCGAGCCTGTGGTAAAATTTTCAATTGAAAATGCCGCAATATTGCTGTTTCCTACCGATGACAGATCGCGAAAAAACAAAGCTTCGCTTCCAAACCTGAGTTTTTGTTTATAGTTCAACTCAATAAAATCCAACCATGCCAGTGCATTATCATCAACTGTGTTGTTAACCTTATCGGCGAAATATTTTAATGTTAATTTTGTTTGGCTTCCCTGCGTTGTGGCTGTAAATACTCCTTCCCGCTCGTCTGCATAAGCAGAAGTCTGACTGCCTGTATTCACCCTTTGAAAATTCACACTTCCAATATCGGCCTGGTTTACCTGCACATTCATAACAGAAGAAGCGTAAGAGCGCGCAATTGCACTGATTCTTACTTTTATTTTCTCCGCAAGTACAATATCTGTTAAGTTAAAATCAATATTCTTTACCGAACTGTTCTTAAATTTATCCCCATACCATTTTTTACCCGATCCAAGCGGAAGCACATTTTCCAGATCGTTCTCAAGTAACTGGTACGAATCGGACGAAGAAACAAAATAATTTGCATCTTGCTGCACAACAGGCAAAAGCCCGGCAATTTTTTGATTGCCAACATTATTTGTTAAGAAGAAATATCCCTTAGCAGAATAATCGTCAATGCGGTGTTTAAAAATTTTACTATCCGGGTCCAATGTCCATTCAGTTGTACCCGGCGCATAAAAAAACAGGCAGTCGGCGCCATTATTTTTATCGTGCCAGACTGCGCATTGTTCAATATCATCATAATCAATAATTCCCGGGTCTTCTGATAAAATAATTCCACCGCTTCCAAAAACATTTACAGTTTTAGGATCAGAAAATCCCCATGAAGTTAATTTCGAGTAAGGAATCTTTACAATTCCCTTTTCATTAACTGCAATTTTTAACCATTTCCCCTGCTTCAGAACCGAACTGCTTTTCCAATCATATCCTTTTTGAACTTTTTGCCCGCTTTTTAACTCCTGCTTAATTTCAACAGGAATTTGCATTAATTCAAAACTTTTCAGCATCAGTATTTTATCACCCTCTTTTTTTAATGTGGTTATGGTTAGCTGAAGTTGATGAATATCGCTCGACTGCAATTTTTTTGTTACAATTTCAATATCATTTCCAATTTTATCATATCCAGGAAAAGCAGCTGCTAATTTTGCTTCCTCAAAAATTGCATTATCAATACTAAATTTATAATCATGCCTTTGGTTATTTAAACTGAAGACACGAAAATAAACCGGAACAGCCGATTCAGCTTCGGGAAAGCCGGCATCATTAAAATTCAGTTCAGAATAAACAGAAACTCCATTTTCAATAACAATTTTATTATTCCATTGAATAACAATAAATTCCTTTAGTACATCTCCTTCAGTAAAACCTGCAAAAATAACGAACAATAAAATCAAGTATTTTTTCATATCACATACATACAGAATTGTAACAAACAAACGCCCCAAAAGATGATTTATTGCAAATCAAATTTCACTTAAAAATCAAATAAACCAAGTCACTTTCAGGCAAAGATATTACCATAACAACACAACAATGATTTTTTTTAAAATGGTTAAACAATAAGAATTGAACAAATTAGTTATATTTGTGACGATCTGAAAAAATACATAAAATGAATTTGATAAAGTTAAAAACTTTGTTCATGCTGATATTGGCCGTTTCCGTTTCAGGTTGCGGTTTATTTGGTAAAAAAAGCGGGGGTGGCGCTTCCCGCACAACCGGGTGGAAATACAACAACGAGGAAACAGGAAATATTCCTTATGAATCAGGCTACAAACAGGAAGCCGGACCAGGGCTGGTTTTTATTCAGGGAGGTACATTTACAATGGGACGAGTTGAACAGGATGTAATGTACCGGTGGGACAACACTCCAAGAAGGGTAACAGTTGCATCGTTTTACATGGACGAAACCGAAGTTTCTAACCTCGATTACAGAGAATATGTTCATTGGCTAAACCGTGTTTACCCGGGTAACAAACCCAAAATTAATTCAGCTTTACCCGACACTACCGTCTGGAGAAGTCAGTTGGCTTACAACGAACCTTACGTTGAGAATTATTTCAGACACCCTGCTTACAGTGATTATCCTGTAGTGGGAGTAAACTGGGAACAGGCAAATGCTTATTGCGCCTGGCGTACCGACAGGGTTAACGAGCAAATTCTTGTTGACAGGGGCATAATTGCCCACGACAATACCCAATCGGGCCAAAATATTTACACATCAAAAACTTATCTAACCGGGTTGTATCAGGGAACCGATGGTGATAAACCTCTGGAAAATCCGGATGGTTCAACAAAACGAGTTCGCTGGGAAGATGGAATTATGCTCCCGAATTACCGTTTGCCAACAGAAGCCGAATGGGAATATGCAGCTTATGGTTTAATAGAAAATATGGATGGCGAGCTTTTAACAGATAAAAAACTTTATCCGTGGAATGGCGCATATTTGCGTGAAGATTCGAAAAAAGGAAAAGGGCAGATAAAAGCCAACTTTGTTCGCGGACGAGGAGACATGATGGGTGTGGCAGGTGCTTTAAACGACAATGCAGATATAACTTCACCAGTATTTTCATACGGCGCCAACGATTTTGGTTTGTATTGTATGGCCGGGAATGTTAACGAATGGGTTGCTGATGTGTACCGGCCCATGTCATCTAAGGATATTGAAGAATTTAACCCTTTCCGTGGAAACGTTATTACAGAATACCGCCGCGATAATAACGGGACTTTGATGCGCAACGAATTTGGCGAACTGATTAAAGATACAGTTCCCAGCCTTGACCTCAGAAACTATAAGGACGGCGATCCAAATTCACAAATTGTTGAGTCGGGCAACTGGAACACAGCTCAGAAAAATAAAACATCAGATATGTATATTCAGGACGACAGGCCCGGCGCTTTTTCTTCTTTAATAACCGATAATATTAGGGTTTACAAAGGAGGTTCATGGAAAGACCGTGCTTACTGGCTTGTACCGGGAACAAGAAGATATCTTGAACAGGACAAATCACAGGTTGACCTGGGATTCCGTTGCGCTATGACCCGGGTTGGAAGTCCTTCAGGAAATTAAATACTGATTTTAATAAAAACAAAAAAACCTCATTTTTGTAAAATGAGGTTTTTTTATGCCATTTTTAAAAAATAATTTTTTTTGACTCATGACAACTGAAGAAATTTATGAGATTTTCAGCCAAAAACCTGTGATTTGCACTGACACCAGGAAAATTACCGCGGATTGCATTTTTTTCGCCCTCAAGGGTGAAAACTTCAACGGCAATCAGTTCTCAGGAACAGCAATGGAAAAAGGGGCAAGCTATGCTATAATTGATGACGAAAAATATGTTCAGAATGATAAAACCATACTTGTTGAAAATGTTTTACAAACATTAAAAGACCTTGCCAACCTGCACCGTAAAAAACTTAAAACACCCATCCTGGCAATCACCGGAAGCAACGGAAAAACCACCACAAAAGAACTTATTGCTACTGTCCTGTCGCAAAAATTTAAAATTAGTTTTACCGAAGGAAATTTAAACAACCACATCGGAGTTCCGTTGACCCTTTTAAAAATGAATAAAGAAACCGAATTTGGAGTAGTGGAGATGGGGGCCAATCACCCCGGGGAAATTGCCGGTTTATGCGAAATAGCAGACCCTGATTTTGGGATTATTACTAATATTGGCAAAGCTCACCTTGAAGGATTTGGTTCTTTTGAAGGAGTAATAAAAACAAAATCAGAACTTTATCGGTATATAAATAATAAAAACGGAACTATTTTTTACAATAATGATAATCCAATTCTCGCAAACCTTATAACTGAAATTCAAAATAAAATCAGTTACGGAATAGAAAAAGCCAGTTTCACAGGAGAATTAATCGCTTCACCACCCTATGTTCATGTAAAAGCTAATTTCAAAAAGGGAGTACTGTATTTAAGTACCAATCTCACCGGGGATTATAATTTCGAAAATATAATGGCTGCAGCTTGTATCGGGAATTACTTTGAAGTTGACCCTTTGCTGATTCAAAAAGCGCTGAAATATTATTACCCGCAAAACAACCGTTCCCAGTTAATCAACAAAAATGGATTAAAAATAATTATGGATGCTTACAATGCAAATCCAACCAGCATGCAGGCATCCATAAAAAGCTTTATGTCAAATGTTTCCGGAGAAAGCTATCTCATTTTAGGGGACATGCTCGAATTAGGAGAATACTCAAAACATGAGCACATTGAAGTTTTGGAATTATTAAAACTCTACCCGTCTGCAACTGTTTACACAGTGGGTAACAACTTTTTTGAAATAGCACAAAATTTTAATTGTCAGACTTTTTTAAAAGTTGAACAATTTTGCGAATTTCTCCTGGAAAATCCAATTAAAAAAGGGGTTGTCCTGATTAAAGGCTCCAGAGGAATCCGGCTTGAAAAAGTGCTGGATTGTTTTTAATTCAAAAGCGGTTTTTCCACTTTCAGCACATCGGCAATTGCCTTTTCAAATGTTTGTTTTGGCAGAGCGCCCATTGCCATTTGCGGTTGCCCGTTCTGCGGGACAAACAACAACGAAGGAATGCTCTGAATTCCAAACATACCGGCCAATACCTGCTCATCTTCGGTGTTAACTTTGTAAATCACAATTTTGTCGCCGTATTCATTTTGCAATTCCTCTAAAATTGGCGCTACCATTTTACATGGGCCGCACCAGTTGGCATAAAAATCAATCAAACAAGGTTTACTGCCTTCGTATTTCCACTCCTTATTTGCTTCGAAATTGAAAACTTTTTCTTTAAAAGTTTCCATAGTTAAATGTTCCAACATAATATCAATTTTTAAATATTAATCAACATATCTATAAATGTCTATATTTAGATGTCAAATATAATGCCTCTTTCCCGATTAGAAAAATTTACCTTCAATTTCAATCAAATAATTGTAATTTTGTCACAATTTTTTCAGATTGTGTCAGTAAAAACATTACGACACAATGAATTTTGACAGAACATGATTAAAAAACTACAGCACAATATATTTCAGGTAATTTCGCAAACAGCCAGCCAGATGCAATTGGAAACTTATGTCATTGGTGGTTTTGTTCGCGATTTGTACCTGAAACGAAAGTCGAAGGATATCGATATTGTTACCCTTGGAAGTGGAATTGCATTAGCCCAAAAAGTGGCTGAAAACCTGAAAAACAAACCAAATGTTAACATATTTAAGAATTTTGGAACTGCAATGTTCAAGTACAAAGACCTTGAAATTGAGTTTGTTGGAGCCCGAAAAGAATCATACCAAAGAGATTCAAGAAAACCAATAGTGGAAAATGGAACTCTTGAAGATGACCAAAACCGACGTGATTTTACCATCAACGCACTTGCGCTTTCATTGAACAAATCGAATTTTGGAGAACTGGTTGACCCGTTTAACGGAATTGATGATTTAAAAAATAAGATTATCAGAACGCCGCTTGATCCTGACATTACTTTTTCAGACGATCCCTTGCGAATGATGCGGGCAATCAGGTTTTCGACCCAACTTGGCTTCGAAATCCAGTCAGAAACCCTGCAATCAATATCTAAAAACAGGGAACGGATAAATATCGTTTCCGGCGAGAGAATTATCGACGAAATAAATAAAATAATGATGGCGGAGAAACCTTCCGTAGGGTTCAAACTGATGGAGGAAACCGGTCTTCTGAAAATCATTTTCCCGGAATTGCTGCAACTGAAAGGTGTTGAGAAAATTAACGGAGTTGGCCACAAGGACAATTTTTACCATACCCTAGAAGTACTTGACAGAATTGTGCCAAACACCGAAAATCTCTGGCTGCGCTGGTCGGCACTGCTTCATGATATTGCAAAACCTGTGACTAAAAAATACATCGAAGGTCAGGGTTGGACTTTTCATGCACACAATTTTGTGGGTGTAAAAATGATTCCCGGCATATTCAAGCGTCTCAAACTCCCTTTAAACGAGAAAATGAAATATGTGCAGAAAATGGTGCAACTCCACATGCGGCCCATTGTGTTGTCAGAAGAAGTGGTTACTGATTCGGCTGTCAGGCGATTACTTTTTGAAGCCGGCGACGATATTGACGACTTAATGACGCTTTGTGAAGCTGACATCACATCTAAAAATCCGGACAAGGTAAAACGCTACATGAAAAATTTTCTTGTAGTTCGCGAAAAATTAAAGGAAATTGAGGAAAAAGATGCCATCAGGAATTTTGAGCCACCTGTAAAGGGCGAACTAATTATGGAAACCTTTGCAATTGAACCCGGCCGGGAAGTTGGGATTATTAAAGACGCCATAAAAGATGCTATTCTCGACGGAGTAATACATAACGATTTTGATGAAGCTTATGCGTTTATGCTGCGAAAAGCCAGTGAACTTGGCTTAAAACCCAAAAGCTAATTTGCCAAATTCAACTGAAGCAAAACTGGTAAATGGTCGCTAAAACCACCAGTGTATGAAAAACCATAAAAAGTCCTGAAAGGTTTTTTACCGCCAAATTTTTCGTCTTGTTCAAATATAAAGGGAAACGAAACAATTTCGGCGTTTTCAGGCTTAGTATAAATGCCTGTATTTGATGATAGAAGCGAACCCGAAACAATTATCTGATCAAAAATAAACCATTGCGATTGATATTTCAAAGTTCCGCTGTTCATCCTGCTCCTGTCAAAAAACAAATTATAAAGCTGATTACTTTCGATTGGTTCTTCAGCCTTTTTTGCGCGCAAAACTTCTGTAAGGCTTTCATCCTCGGGGTTGTCGTTAAAATCACCCATTATAATAATTTTCGGTGCCGCATATTTTTGGTACAGTTCATCAACTTTGGTTTTTAGAAGTTTTGCCGCTGCTTTACGCAATGATTTGGTTTCCAAAAAACCTGAATACCTCGAGGGCCAGTGGTTACCAAAAATATGCAAAGTATCGGTTCCGTTCACAATGCCCGATACATATAATATCTCGCGTGTAGCTATCTTCCTTTGATTCACTTCAACCTGATAATATTTGTATTCCAGCGGGTTAAACCGGTCCTTAGTATATATCATACCCACATCAATTCCACGATGGTCGGGCGAGTCTTTGTGAATAATTTTGTATGGGAAAGACTTCATCGGGGTATTGTTGATTAATTTTTCGAGCACATCTTTGTTTTCAATTTCACAAAACAGAACAATATCAGGCACATTCCATCCTGAAGCGTTCAAAATGGCCTTCGATAGGTTGAGCAATTTTAAATTCAGTCGTTTACCAGTCCAGTGAAATTCTCCGTCCAGTGTAAAATAATCATCTTCTGTTTCCGGATTATCTTCAGTATCAAAAAGATTTTCGACATTATAAAAAAGAATTGAAAAATTACGGGTGTTTTGCTGTGAAAATGAAGAGTGTGAAAAACAAACAATTAACAGAACCAAAAGCACTTTACTTTCCATTTTTCTTTTCAATTCGCTCGTAAGCCCCTAAATCCGGGCCATTGTCGCCAGTTCTCTCTTTGTTTAAAATATCCACTGGAAATTGTTCGCCATATTCCGGTTTACCTACATCCTTTGCCGGAGATAAAGTATCTAATTGATAATTGTATTGTTTGTATGGATCGATAAATAACGGGTCAAATTTAGTGCCTTTCCATACATTTTTATAATTTTCCTTGTTTGAAGTATTAAAAGTATCGGCTGCCTGAATTATACAATTCTCGAACAGGTAATTAAATTTATTTTTGTAATTGTTGCCCAGTTCGATTTCCTGAACAATATTGCCAAAAACAATGCTGTTGCCAAAAGTAGCTTTTTCCAAATCGCCACTGTATGTTGTCGAACCGCCTTTTGGATTTTTTATGATTAAAACATTTGACAACACCAAAGAAGCAGTGGAACGTGCCTTGGTTGAATAGCCCCCCCAATAATTGGCTATTGTGGTATGATAAAATTCATATTCACCACCAACCACGAGTGCAACAGCATAAAAACCACAATTGGCAATTAAATCATTAAATGCATATATTTTTGATTTTATTGCAAACACGCCTGCATAAGCCATATTTTCAATCTGACTGTTGGTGAGTTTCACCGAGGCATATCCTTCATTTTCAATTGTTCCGACCTGTAACCCGATGTTTGCATTTTTAATTACACAAAAATTGAAAACATTATCGTGACTACCCGAAAATAAAACTACCCCATTCCACTGGTCAGGCACATTTTTGTATGAATCTTCCAGTCTGTCGGGCAAAAATTGTATTTGCTGCTGAAAAGTACCATTGGCTTTTATTTTTCCCTTTACATACAATCCCGCCCCTTTGTGAAAATAAATTCTTGTTCCGGGTTCAATGGTTAAAACCGATGTACTGTCAACATAAGCATAATCATAAACCAAATATGGTTTTTCAGCAGTCCAGGTGGTTGTTTTAATGGTTTCACTTTTAACCAGTTTAAAATCCTGCCCATAAGCTATTAACTGAACTTTCTGAATA